>DATKMG010000366.1:0-11286 GCA_035541995.1 Terriglobia bacterium | reverse complement strand
TTTTGGGTCCCCACGTCATCACCAATCCAGATCATGTCAACACCCGCCTCAACCAACTTCTTGGCTGCAGTCAAGTGATAGCGGTAGGGGATTTCCAGAATGCGATCAGCCAGATTCGGGTTAATGGAGAAGTCCATCAGGAGTTGCTCCAATCCTCGCAAGGCCCAGGCTGTCTCGAATATGGTTGTTACGGTGACTCCGACAATCCAGTAATCCCGGCCCAAGTCTCGGATCAGCCGCCGGGCACCCTCGTAAAGAGAGGGACGATTTGCATCCGGAGGGACATAATTCTCAAAGGCATCGTCCTCAGCCAATGGATGCCCAATCATCTCTGTGTAGCAACCCCTGCCATAGCGCGTTTGATAGGGGGAATTCTTCCACTGGACTCCCCACTCGTCTGTATAAATGTCGCCGCCTTGCGAGTATTCCTGATTTGCATAGTAGGAGTTTGCCCATCCGACTGAGGTTAAGAGGAGATCTTGATCCAGCTCCTGTTCCAGGGCATAGGTGTTGCCTCCACCATGAGGATTGTGCTGAGAAGCTTCTGACTGGCCAAGGTGGCTCTTCAGGCGAGCAGCAAATTCCGGAGTAAAGCTAACTTGCATCGGGCAGCGGTCTGGGACTTGGTGGTTCAGGGCTGTCCATACGCGTTCCCGGTGATCCATAACGGCCTCTCCACGCGAATTGCCAATCGCATTATACCTCTGATGACATGTTTTCGTAGGAGTTGATTTGGCTAGATGTTGCCAGTTGTATTGCGGGGCACCCATAGTGTAAAGTTTAGCCGGGTGCGACCGCAAGCTGGACGCTCGCGCTTCCAACGGAATGGCAACGACCACAAAAATCGAGGGCATCTTCACTCCCCATATGGTTCCTCTGGATGCAAAGGGACGGATCCACGAGGAGACGCTGCGGCATTACATTGACTGGCTGATCGAGCGAGGAGTTCACGGGCTATACCCTAACGGGTCTACCGGCGAATTTACCCGGTTTAGCCCGCAAGAGCGGAGGCTTATCGTCGAAATCGTATGCGATCAGGCCCGGGGGCGAGTACCCGTGCTGGCTGGGGCTGCCGAAGCCAATGTCAGAGAAACGCTGGAGGCCTGCCAGCATTATGCCCAGTGCGGAGCCAGAGCTGTCGCGATTGTGTCGCCCTTTTATTATCGGCTCGGTCCGGAATCCGTCTATGCCTACTTCCGGGAAATTGCTCTGCAGTCCCCCATTGATGTCACCCTTTACAACATTCCCATGTTTGCCAGTCCAATTGATGTGCCGACCATACGCAAGCTGTCTGAACTGCCGCGGATCGTGGGGATCAAGGACTCCTCAGGCGATCTGGCCTTCATGATGCGAATGATCGCGGCCATTCGTCCTGTCCGGCCGGAGTTTGTATTCCTGACAGGATGGGAGGCTGTTCTGGTTCCAATGTTACTAGTCGGCTGTGACGGGGGGACCAATGCCACCAGCAACATTGTTCCTGAACTCACCCGCAAGGCCTTTATCCTGACTCGGGAAGGCCGGATTGGTGAGGCGATGAAGCTCCAATATCGCCTGCTGGAGCTCTTTGATGCCATGCTTTTTTCAGCGGATTTCCCGGAAGGGTTTCGTGCGGCTGTCGAACTCCGAGGTTTCGATTTCGGGCCGGGGCGTCAGCCTCTCAGCGAAACTCAAAAAACCGATCGGGCGGCCCTTCAACACGTTTTGCAGTGCATTCTGGCTGACTTTGGAGTGGTAGAAGCCCCCGCCGGAGGATGCGCCGTTCGAACTGGAAACATGGGGCAGGACAAGGTTGCGCAAATTGCTCAGGAGGTTCTCGAAAGACTTCGCCAACGAGGCGTGATTTGAGCGAAGCACTGGGCCTTATCGAAGTTCGTGGTTGGTCCTCTTCGATGCTGGTACTTGACCGGTTGGAGAAGGCTGCCCGGGTTCGCCTGCTTCAGGTGGAACTGAATGACCTCTATGGGGTCTGCATGAAGGTAGCCGGTCCAATGGCTAATGTCCGGACCGCATTGCATGCCGGCAAAGCCCTTGCCGATTCTCTGCAGGCGGAGTGTGTTGTCGATGTGATTCCGCGTCCCGACAAGCGTTCGCAACCGGCTTACGATGCCAAAGCGGAGTTCAATCCCCTGATCGAACAGGATGTAGTCCATCTGCCAGCCTGGCGGCCGGAGGAAAAGGAAAATAGCTTGATCCAGCAAGATCGTTTTGCCATTGGGTTCATCGAAACTCAAGGATATACTGCAGTCATTGAGGCGATTGACACGGCTTGCAAGACTGCTGATGTCGACGTGCTGGGCCGAGAAAAACTCGGCGGCGGATATATCACCGTAGTCATCAAAGGCGATGTAGCTGCAGTCAAGGCAGCTATTGACGCAGGCAAAGTCAAAGTTGAAGGTCTAGGCAAGCTGATTGCCGCCCATGTCATACCCAGCCCTAGCCAGGCAGTGCTCTCCCTCCTGCCCAAGTCTCAGACCTAAGTTAGAAACCAAACGCAGAAACGCAAAGACGCGAAGGCGCAACGAAGAGTCGGTGCTCCAGAAGAGCGTTGTTTAGCCGTTGCCAGTAAAGGCGCCCCGAGAAAAGGGGATGTAAGGCTCCTCTGAAAATGGGGTTTTTGGAGGGCCGAACTTGGTGAGATCAAGTTGGAAGATCAGGCTGGATGGACGTGAACGTTGGAAGAGACACCTCTTGATGTCAGAGCTGCCACAAGAAGACAGACCAGTCCCAGTGAAGTCAAAACCAATCCCCAGGCCAGGTGCGTGGGTCGATAGCAGAACTCCACTCTAGAACGACCTGCTTCCACCCACACTCCCATTAGAAAGCCATCGGTTCGATAGACCGTCCGGAGTTGGCCTTGAACGGTGGCAAGCCAACCAGGGAACCACATTTCACTCACGATCAGGTAAGCGGATAACGGAGCCTGAACCTCGATGACAAACCGGTTAGGGCTAAGGCGACGGTACTGGATAATCTCAGCAGAGGGTTGAGTACCTGCAATACCTGGGGGCTCTGCAGTCTTCTGCCCAGCCGGTATTGTTCCCTCAATGACAGCCCTTTGTAAAGGCCGAAACGATCCCGCCTGAATTTGAGCCATCAACTCAGCATCCGATGGTTGGAGGCAGACATCCCGAACTAGCCAGGCACGAGGCAAGCAGTTCGGATTCTCGTAAACCTGGATCCCCTTGCTTTCAAATATGCTGACCATGGGCAGCTTCTTGCCGGAGACGACGTATTTCACATTCAATAGGCTCGAGACGCAGTTTCCAGGGCTGTAATCAGAGTAAAGGTAATCCTGGAACAAGGCGAGACGAGTTGCACTATAACTATTAATGGTCTCAAGCCTGTAAACCTGCCCACCATTATCGGGATAGAGGTCATCGCGAACATCCACTCGAAACGGAGCCGGACGAGCCTGAAGAAACTTGATCAATTCATCCTGGCGGTAGTACTGCGTCGGCTCACAGTTCTTTTTGTTGTCATAATTCCTTTTGAGCCGCATATGCGGTGAGAGGAATGCGTTGAAGTCAAACAGGAGAATAATCACAACAGCTACTTTAAGGGACGTGGGGCTAAGTGCCGCGTAATAGCGGCAGACAAAGAATAAGGAACTGCTCAGGATCAGTAGCAACTCAAAGAAAAGCAAGTCGAAATCGGGGCTCTTGTGAAGAATTGTGAGCTCATAGATGTAGCAGGCAAAAATGATGAGGCTGAGAATTGCAGAGAGCCATAGCAAGATTTGGTGCCAGCGGAGCGCCCACCAGCGCTCTTGTTTGCGAAGTGGTCTGAAGCAAATCTGAGCGCCATAACCGGCCAGGAAACTGATAGCCAGATGCGGCACTAGTAAGGCTCTGGCCGCTTGTCTGCCTTTGTCAAATCCGGGGATGAGGATATAGAATAGGCCGTGAAGTGGAGACCACTGTCCCAATGAGATCAAAAAGAAAAGAGCTGTCAGGATCCAGGCCCACCTCACCACAACGGATTTCTTTATCTCCTTCAAGGAAATAATCGCAAATAACAGAGGGAGGATTCCGAAGTATGGGGAATTCTCCGACCCATAAAGGTAGGGGAAAAAAGTGGCCATCAATCCACCCGGTCCCAGCGAATGCTTTGTGCCGACCAGTGAATAAGGGATACGTTTGCTGGCCAATAGGGGACCCTCACTGAGCCACCGATATGCGTATCGGGAGTATTCCAGGGAAGGAAAAAGCTGGAGTGACACGTAGCAAAAGGTGAAGAAGGAGATCAGGACTGCCACCCATAGGATGTGTCGCCGGGGAATCGAAGGGACGTCTACGCCTCGGGTGGGGCGTCCCTGTATGAACCATAGTGCCCCAGTGGTCATAGCAATGGCTATGCCTGTGTAAAAGAACGGCTGGTGATGTCCTGCCAGAAAGGAAAGTGCCAGGAAAAGCCCCGCCAGGTTGGCACGGATCATTCGGCCGCAGGGACTTGGATTGTGCAACGCCATTAAGAAGAAAAGAAAAACGGCAGGTACCCACACAGCGCCATAGAAAATGTTGATTTGAGCAAAGGCCCTTGCTCCAACCGAGCCACAGTAAGCAAAAGTCAAACCCGAAACCAGGGCGTAAAAAGGTGCGAGATTCAAGTAAAGGGCAAGCCGGTACATCAGGTAAGAAGCCAGAAAACAATGCAGCACAACGAAACCCTCAATCAAGAGGACCGACAACAACCCTTTGGAGCTTAGCGGCGCACTTCCCATGATGAGGTTAGGAAGGTAGAAAACCCCGGTTTGACCTTCGCCAATGAATGAACGACCCCCATCTGAAAAAATATCCCAGAAAGGGAAACTCCCGTGGTGCAAGGCATAGGCAATATATTGGGACCAGGGATAAGACTGGCTTGCGTTGTCGGGGTACGTCATCATGGAGTATTCTGGAGTCAGGAATAGCTTCCAGAAAATCGCAGCCATAAAAAGAAACAGCAGAAGCAAATACTTCCAGGATGGTTTTCTCATTTGCATCCAAGGAGCCCAAGGGTTTCCGGCTGTCTCGTCGCTTTACCGGTACAAGCAGGGGGATTACCAGGCTAGCATTTCACAATCCAAATCCCGCCAGTGCGCTGTAAACAGCGTGGCATTTCCTGTCGCAGCTTATCAGAAAATAAATTAGCTACCACTGCATTAAATAGCACAATCTTGAACGCGGGATTGTACTGCAGAAATGCTCGCAGCAGATAGACTTCGTTCCAGGCCCGGCCCTCATAAACCCACTCTGTTGGATACTCAAAAGGGAAGAGAATGTCATGAAAGTGAATGTAGACACCGCTCTGAAGTGCCGGGAGAATATGGAAGAAAATGAAGTTGACGTCACTGCCAACTTTACTGACGTGAGACGAATCGATGAAGAGAATGTCTCTAGCTTGGAGCGCCGAAAACTTGTCCAGGCTGACATCTTGGACTCGCTTAGGAATGAAGTCAATCTTATGCTGATCTTCATTGGTCAGCAATGACAGCAACAATTGAGGGTTCGGTTCGATGAACGTGCAGGCAATGAGGCCGTCAAAGAAAAGGTCATTGGTGTCAAGCATAACGCAGGAGGAATATCCCGACCCGACTTCGATGATCCTGCGAGGCTCGAGGTGCCTTATCATTCCATACAAATAGACAGCGTCGGCACCCCCGAATGCTGGGTTATTATGAAAGAACCTCCGGCCCTCTTCTTTCTCGGAGGGGAAGGGCATCTCCGGGTAATAATCCTTGAGCTGATCAATCAGCTCAAATTGCGCGTCGAGATTGAGATCAACTCCGGGAATGGTCCGCGGATCATGGAAGATGCGCTTCTCGTCCTTTCTGACTTCTTCCAGGTGGGGGATCGGTGAATAGAAGTGCCCGGGCGGAAAATGCCCAAAGCCCCGTCTCATCTCCAGGTCCATGCGGTCCCTTTCACGGGAAACTCGATCCAGATGCGCGCTCAGTTCATCCCTCTCCAGGGTAATCCGATGCAAGTGAATTGACTGCTGGGCATTCTCTCGGTTAAGACGATTCAGGTGCTCTAAGAATTCGTCTCGCTCTCGGGTGATTTGCCGCAAGTCCCTCGTTAATCCATCCATCTCGCAATTCAGCCGGCATAGATGGTCCTTTAGTTCGTCTCTTTCCTGGATTAGGCGGTGGATTTGAGGTATTCGCTTAACAGTTTGTTTGATTAACCGGATCACTGCAGTTTCCTGGGCCCGGAGAAGGTCGCCAACGTCGTTTCGACAATGACCTCGAGTCTATATCAAGGAGGAAATAATTCAAAGGATTTGGAATTGGGCTTTGCCGAGTCAGTTACCACCTTGGTGGGGGCAGGGGATAAAGACGGAATTTAATGCCATTGCACAGAGAAGGGAATCCCACTCTATCGAAAAAACAAGATCGAGGGGCCTACTTCTTCAGCATATGAATTTCCGTACCGCCTCGTTGAAGACGGACCTCATCCATAAGTTGGCTGATTAGGTATATCCCCCGCCCATGGGACTGGAAAATATTTTGACCCACTGTTGGATTTGCGATTTTTGTGGGATCAAATCCTTCTCCTGGGTCTCGCACGACAATCAGCATGCCACGGTCCTCATCGCATGCCACACAGAGTTCGACTTGCTTGCAGGCATCTTTCTTGCAACCATGAACGATGGCATTAGCTAGCGCCTCCCGTAACGCGGTCTCAACCTCCAATTCTTTTCCCGCGATACAACCCATTCTGGCAGCGGTTTCCATGACGTGTTCGACCACGGGAGAAATAGCGTTCACATCTGCCTGGATCGTAGTTCGGAAGCGCAAAACCAGTTTTTCCTCTTCGAATTCGCAACGGCTGGGTTCGTCCGAGCCCATAAGCAACTCCTTGATGGATGATGAACTATGACCCAAGTATGAAGTAGATTATGGCAAAGCTCAATTGGAATCTGGGTTGCTAGGTCAGCTAATAGGAGGAGACGCCCCTCTTAATTGTCCTTGGCAATTCTGAGCAGGTTACTCACAATAGGACCTGCAATAGACAACGAACCTACCTGTGGAGGGAAAACACTTGGACCACCAAGCTCTTGACATCCAATTTCAAAAGTTCCGCTTAGCCAATGGTCTTCAAGTTATTTTGCACCACGACTGTAAACTTCCTGTGGTCCATGTGAACCTCTGGTATCACGTCGGTTCGAAGAATGAAAGAATCGGGAAGACAGGCTTTGCCCACCTGTTTGAACACATGATGTTCCAGGGGTCGAAGCACGCGAATGGTCAATACCTGACTTACGTTGAAAAAGCAGGTGCCAACCTCCGGGAGGGAGGGGTAAACGGTACCACTAGCTTTGACCGGACGAATTACTTTGAAACGGTCCCCTCCGAATCCCTGGAATACATTCTTTGGTTGGAGGCGGATCGCTTGGGATTCCTGACTGACGCGTTGACTCAGGAGAAACTGGACAACCAGCGTGACGTGGTCAAGAACGAACGCCGTCAAAGTTACGAGAACGTACCCTATGGCCGCGCGCTGGAAGCGATTTTTGAGAATCTATTTCCCCAGGGGCATCCTTATTCCTGGTTGGTCATCGGCTCACAGGAGGATTTGAATGCTGCCTCCTTGGAGGATGTAAAGCAGTTCTTCAGCACTTACTACACACCGAACAATTGCAGTTTGGTCATCAGTGGCGATTTTGAAGAAGATTCAGCACGACGCTTTTTAGATCGGTATTTTGGCCCAATTCCCCCGGGGCCAGCCCTGAAGCGGGTTGAACTCTGGATGCCTCGATTGGATGGCGAGAAACGAATCGAAGTGTTTGACCGGGTCCCTCAAGAACGGATCTACCTGGCATGGTCCACCATGCCCTACTTCTTTCCGGGCGATGCGGAACTGGATCTGGCTTCCCGCATTCTGTCCCAGGGAAAGAATTCAAGGCTATATAAGGCCCTCGTTTATGACCGGCAGATTGCCTCTGATGTATCGTCCTTTAATTATTCACTCGAGATCAGCGGCATCTTTGGAATCGTTGCCACGGTTCGGCCAGACTGCAAAGCAGATGAAATTCTGCGAGTAATCGATGAGGAACTGGCTAGGTTTGTTGAAGCCGGTCCAACAGAAGTGGAGCTGATGCGAGAGAAGGCCAAGCAAGAGTTTGACTTCATCAGCAGTCTCGAACGCATTGGGGGTTTCGGAGGAAAAGGGGATCTGTTGAACCAGTACAACACCTTCCTGGGCTCTCCGGGCTGTTTTCAGCGGGATTACGATCGTTATCAGGCCGTCACGCCTGAAGCCATGCGTGTAACGGCAAGCGAATATTTCTTGACCAAAGAGCGCCTTGTCGTGACATTTCTGCCCGAAATCTCCGAGCGCCCCAGTATTCCCGAGACTGACCGCAGCCAGGTTCCCGCAATAGGTCCTAGGAAGAGCTTCAGCACGCCCGCAGTGGAGACGGCAATGCTGAACAACGGACTTCTGGTGCTTGTGACGCATCGTCCCGATCTCCCCAAGGTGGCAGTCAGCCTGATTGTCAAATCCGGCGCTACTTGTGATCCTGACCGCAAACCCGGAGTTTCGTGGATGACAGCGGAGATGTTGGATGAAGGAACTGAATCCAAGAGTGCCCTTGAAATTCAGGCGGAGCTAGACAGGTTGGGTACTTCCCTTTGCACGTCAGCCGAAACCGAAGTCTCCTATTTGAGTCTTGAGACGCTTAAGAAAAACCTCGACGCTTCATTGAGGATAATGGCAGATCTGATCCTTCATCCTTCCTTTCCACAGGAGGAATTGGAGCGACAAAGGAAACGCCGCCTGGACGGGATCTTACAGGAAAAGCACAATCCCTCCGTGATTGCGCGGAAAGTCTTTCGGGCAATGCTTTATGGACGATCCCACCCCTATGGCCGGGACTTGGCCGGGACCGAAACTTCCGTCAAAGCGCTAACTCGTGAAGACCTGCAAACTTATTACCAGGGATTTTGGAAGCCCAACAATGCTGCCATCATTTTTGCAGGGGATGTTACTCTCGATGAAGCAGTCGAAAAGACAAGAACAATCCTACGGGAGTGGAACCCTGAGACGACCCCTCTCCAAGATGTTGCAATCGCAGGACCCCCAGCATCCACTTCAGTTTACCTCATTGACCGCCAAGATGCCCCTCAGTCCCAAATTCGGATTGGTTCCATTGGTCCGAGGCGGAAAGTAGAAGATTACTACGCGATCGAGCTCATGAACACGATACTTGGAGGATCCTTTACGAGTCGCCTGAACCTCAATCTTCGGGAAGATAAGGGGTATACGTACGGAGCATTTTCGAGTTTCTCTTACGGTCGTTCCCAAGGATTATGGGCCTGTGGAGCCGGCGTTCAGACTCAGTTCAACAAGGAAGCTCTCATCGAATTCACCCAGGAACTGTCTGCGATTACTGACACACGAGTCATCACTTCTGAAGAACTGGAAATGGCCAAAACCAATTTGACCCGAGGATTCGCCCAACGTTTTGAAACCTTGGGTAGATTGGTCGACCAGATAGCGGAACTGGTGTCTTACGATTTACCTATGGCAGAGATCACTCGCTATCTATCAGAACTCGATGGGATTTCATTGGATGAGGTAAGAGCTGCAGCACGGAAATATATCGACCTTTCAAAGGTTGTGGTAATCATCGTGGGTGATGCCAAGGTCATCGAGCCTGGAATCGTGGACTTGAACCTGGGTCCACTCGTCCATTTGGATGTGGAAGGGAATAAAATCTGAAAAGTCTCAGCTCACTTAAGTCCTTGTGGCATTTCAACACCCCCTGTGCCCCCTGCAAAAGATTTAGGACATGATCAGCTTGGCAAAAGGAGTCGACAGAACGGGCTGCCGGCAGCGATTCCCTCTGCAATTTAGGTCCTATTCGACCCGGCGTAAGTTGCACATAATTCTAATGGTGCAACTTTGTTCGGCCGAAAAAGTCCTCAGGCGGATGGGCCAAGATCTGCCCTGGCTGGCAAACTGATTCCTGCCCAAATCGGACAAATCTCAGGGGATCACGTTGTCGGGCCTGTTGTTATTGATGCCCGGGCCCTGGTCGAATCAGCTAAAAGAACCGATTCCCGGTCCTGCCATTGAGGCAAGCGAGGTGAGAATGGGCAAGGTCAATCTGGAGAATCTTAAACCAGGAATGATCTTGGCGACTAAAGTGGTCGAGCGGGGGGGGCGTGTCCTATTGGGTGTTGGCGTGGAATTGACCGAGAAGCACATCAGCATATTCAAGAAGTGGGGAATTACGGAGGCCGATGTGCAAAAGGTCACACAAGAAGAAGCCGCTGCCACAGCCAGCGCTCAATTGGATCCCCTTCTTCTCCAGGAAGCAGAAACTCGAATGGCCAAGTTGTTCCACTTGACTGACCGAAACGACCCCCTCATTACCGAATTGTTCCGCCTTTGTACCATCCGGTGGGTTCGCAAGAATGCGAGGGGCAGACTCGAGTGATTCCCAAATCATACATTCAGATTGAAGACATTACCGACATCCCTTCACTCCCGGAAATCTTCATTCGAGTCAATGAAGTCGTAAACAACCCCCGGAGCTCTCTGGAGGATGTTGGAAAGGTCATTAGTGAGGACACCGGTTTGACGGCACGGCTGTTGAAAATTGTCAACAGTGCTTTCTACGGCTTTCCCTCGCACATCGAGACCATTTCTCGTGCTGTCACGATCGTTGGAACCCAGCAACTCAGGGACCTGGCGCTGGCAACTTCAGTGATTCGCCTGTTCAGCGGGATCCCTCACGACTTACTTGATATGGAATCGTTTTGGCGGCATTCAGTGGCCTGTGGAATTACTGCCAGGATCCTGGCTACTTTTCGTAGAGAGTCCAATGTCGAACGGTTTTTTGTAGCCGGAATTCTTCATGACATCGGACGGTTGATTCTTTGCCTGCAGAAGAGTGAGGAGATGAGGGACATCTTAAAGCAGGTAAGGCAAGGAGCCAACACGGTACGAGTGGTGGAATTCGATGTTCTGGGATTCGATCATACTACGGTGGGTGGAGCGTTAATCCAGGCCTGGAAACTCCCCGCCAGTTTGGAAGAAGTGGTCTTGTGTCACCATGCTCCATTGCAAGCGAGTCGCTATCCAGTTGAAGCAGCAGTCATCCACGTGGCCGATATCTTCAGTCACGCCATGCAACTGGGTCACAGCGGCGAATGTTGGGTGCCGCCCTTAGAGGGCAAGGCTTGGGACCGTCTTGGCCTGCCGGTTAGCATCCTGTCTTCGACCATCGATCAGATCGACCGCCAATACTACGACACTGTTCAATTGATCCTGCCGGAGTCTCACCATGGCTGAATCA
>DATKMG010000365.1:0-6686 GCA_035541995.1 Terriglobia bacterium | reverse complement strand
GAAAGAGCTGTGAAACCTCAACCTGCATCACCGACCCAGGGTGTTCAATTTCAGAAGGGACCCGATCAAATCGAGATTCGTGTTGGCGGGAATCCTTTCACTTCCTATCATTTCCGGGGTTATAACAAGCCGGTCTTTTTCCCCTTGCGAACAGCTTCAGGAAAGGTGGTGACTCGGGGATGGCCAATGATTTCCGGCATTCAGGGAGAAGCCCACGATCATCCCCATCACAAAGGACTTTGGTTGACCCACGGCAGCGTAAACGGGGTTGACTTCTGGAGTGAGGGCGGGAAGACAGGAAAAATCGTCCATCGAGAGTTCCTGGAGACCCAGGAAGGCCAACAGGTGGGCATTCTCAAATCGTTGAATGATTGGATCACTCCCACAGGGCAGAAGATTCTGGAAGAGCTCCGCGAGGTCAGGATTTATTCCCGACCGGGCATTCGCATATTGGATTTTGATTTTCAGCTCAGAGCCGTCAATGGTCCCGTTCTATTTGGAGACACAAAGGAAGGAACGTTCGGAATCCGTTTGTCACACCTGTTTAGAGAGGAATCTGGCGGGCGAATCGAAAACTCGGCGGGTGGAGTTGGCGAAACTCAATGCTGGGGTAAACAGGCTGAATGGGTTGACTTCACCGCCCAGATCCAGGGCGAAACGGTTGGCGTTGCCATTCTGAACCATCCCAGCAGCTTTCGATTCCCGACGTACTGGCACGTCCGGGCCTACACATTGTTTGCAGCTAATCCTTTCGGCTGGCATGACTTCCTGAATGACCCTTCCAAAGATGGTAGCTCTCGGCTTGAGGCAGGCCAGTCCATCATCTTCCGCTACCGTGTCATCATTCATTCGGGAAGCACGAAAGAAGCTGCGATTGGCGACCAGTTCAAGGAGTATACCCGCGACGTCAAATAGAGAGGAATCCCGGGTGATCACCAAGGGGAATCGAAAGACAAGGCGCCTCTATCTGACGCTAATTGGTTTCTGACGCGAAACTGGGTGATTGCAGAAAACTCCCCTCCACTTCCTAGCCACAATTAGAGCCGCGGACCTGTAGAATCATAGGTCCGCGCTACCCTGTCGAATTGTAAGGAGTAGCGCAGACTCCTGCCTCTCAAGGAGTCTGCGGCTCCAGAACAAGGGGACAACACCATTGTTGCAGAGAGAGGCCCAATCTATTCGCCGCTTTCAACATCAGTATTTATGCCGTTTTTCAGGCGTTTCGCGACAGAAACTAATTAGCACGAAGCTGGCGGCGTGCAGCGTTTCCGATTTCTTTGATTTTGAGGGAATCGCGGTATTCCCCTGAGATGGCAGGTTACTCCGGTAAACCCTTCACTAAGGCACCGATAGCAAACAGGGCGGCAATTGTACTGTTGTATGAGAAATGGATGACAAAGCTAGGGACGAGCGAATCCGTCTTCGCCCGGACGGTCGACAAGGTCAGCCCCACGAAAAGGATTAACACAATTCCAATCCAACTTCCCCAGAGCTGGCTGACGTGAAGCCCAGTGAACAGGAGTGCCGTCAGGACAACGGCCAACACTTTCCCCCCTCTTCTCTCCACGACAGGATAAATGAACCCTCGGAATATCACTTCTTCCACAAAGGGAGCTAAAAATACCCCCAGGGCGGCAAAGAGGACTGCTGTCACTGGATGTTTCAACAGTTCCTCAATCGGCGGCTTGACAGGGGTCGGCACCAAAACCGAAACTCCAAGCACTACAAAGGCCAATAGGACTCCCATCGGGAAAAAGACAAGAAAATACGGTCTGTCATGGTTCAACCATTTGATCGAGGGAAAAAACGGGGAATTGTATTTCAGAGTGATCGTGAAATAGATGAACATGAGAATTAGGATGTCAAGTACTGCCTGATAACAGACCAAGAACACCCCTTCGCTGGCAGGGCGGGGCAGCAACTTAAATGCAGGAACCTTTAACTGCAGAATGTGACTGGCAGCTCCTCCAAATGCCCCCAGGAAAATAGCTGAGAAGCCGGCAAAAGAGATCAACAGGATGACATCCCAGCCGGACCATACGGGGAATGGTTTGGCTGGAGCAGGCCCTCCAGGAGCAGTCTGAGACGAATCGTAAGTGGGTAAGTCGAATTCCGAATTCATACTCTTCTTGTCAGGTGGAGCTTTCAATGAGAACCGCAGCCAGAAGAGGAAGCATCAATTCATGATGGCCAGTGAGCGCGATTCCCTGCCCAGACTTGAGCACCGGACGCCTCAGCACGTTTTGAGTCGGACGATAATGCTGAAGAAAATCCAAGTTCGCCGTGGTGAAAGCCTCCAGGGGATGACCCAAGTTGCGAACCAAGCTGAACGCCTTGAGAAAGACCTCGGGCAGAACCACAGCTGAACCGCAATTCAGGTACACGCCACCCCCATGGAGGTCGCGGAGGACGGAAGTCAATAAGCGGAAATCCTGTAGGCTGCCCTGGCCCAGAGCGCTACCGCTAGCGTCCGGATGATTGTGGATTGTATCAGTCCCAATGGCTACGTGGACCGTAACGGGAATTCCAGCTGAATAAGAATTCTTCAGAAGACTGAAGCGGGAGTGAGGAAATCGATCAGCGTGCTCGTTCATGTAAAGCCCCAAAGCTTCCCCGATCCCTATTCCGGCATCAGTTCCCGCTCGAATAGCCTGGTTCATCCATTCCCCGGTCTCCTCGCTCATTCCAAAGTCGCCATCCAGGAGCTCTCTCTCTACCTCTTCGGATGTTGATCCCGCTAATGCAACCTCGAAATCGTGGATGGCAGCCGATCCGTTAAGAGCGAACATGGTGACAAAGCCCCGTTCCATCAGATCGACCAAAACTGCCCCCAACCCACATTTCACAACGTGTCCACCCAGCCCCCAAATGATCGCCCGGCCTTTCTCCCGAGCTTGTCTCAGGGCAATGATCAATTTCCGAAACTCTCTTCCCGCAAGGATTTCCGGGAAGCTCCTCAATAAGCCCGACACCCCGCGACCTTTTTCGTAGGTTTTGGCGAAGTCCTGGATGTGAACTTTGGCTTCACGCTTATGGATCGAACGAGTCCTTATTCCTTGGACGTCAATCGGCTTGTAACGGTAAGCGCACATGGATTGCATTATCTGAAGGAGGAGGAATTATTGCAACTTCAAATTCCCGCGCAGAACGCCAACTCGAAGTCTTTTTGGAGACGCCATGCCAGCGTGGCGCACAGACTGATGGATAACGTTGGTCGTGTCTTGGGAAACTCAGCACCCTCGCCCTTTGACTTTCGTGCTGCGGGTAAGTTAAGATGCCCGCTTTGAACCTTCTAGGAAGGTCGCGCTATGGCTTGGTTTAAGAAAGATAAGACGCCTATCGTCCCCATGGGAGACCGGACTGTGAGGACCGAGGGCCTCTGGATCAAGTGCGATGAATGCAAACAAATCATCTGGAAGAAGGACCTGGAGTCGAACCTCAATGTTTGCCCGGAGTGCAATTATCACTTCAAGATTTCGGCTCATTCCAGGCTTTGCCAGTTGTTCGATGACGGGGTCTACCAGGTCTTCGATGAAGAGCTTCAATCCGACGACCCGCTAGGGTTTGTCGATAAGAAGCCCTACAAACAACGTCTGAAAGAAATGCACAAGGCCACCGGTTTGAAGGATGCGATCGTCACAGCCGAAGGAAAACTGGATGGGAAATCAGTGTGCATATGTGCTATGGAGATTGGATTCATCAGCGGTTCGATGGGCTCAGTGGTAGGAGAGAAAATTACCAGGGCCGTTGAGCGGTGCCTGAAACGCAAAATGCCCTTGGTCATCGTGTCTTGTTCCGGCGGGGCCAGAATGCAGGAGGGCGTTCTTAGCTTGATGCAGATGGCCAAGATCTGCGCGGCATTGGCAAGGCTCGATGAAGAAAAAATCCCTTTCATCTCGGTGATGACCGATCCAACCACCGGGGGAGTCACGGCCAGCTATGCTATGCTCGGGGACTTGAATATTGCAGAGCCTGGCGCCCTGATCGGGTTTGCCGGGCCGAGAGTTATCGAACAGACGATCCGGCAGAAATTGCCCGAGGGCTTTCAGCGCAGCGAGTTTTTGCTGCAGCATGGGATGCTCGATGCCATAGTGCCTCGCAAGGACCTCAGAGACTATCTATTGAAAGCATTGCAGTTCTTCAGCGGGTGAACCCTACCCTTGTGAAACTGGCTCTCCTCTCCTCTGAAAATCCCCTCCGCTGGAGGGGGTGGAGCTGCTTGCGGCTCCGGGGTTGGGTTTAAGGCTACGGACTTCGGATTCGAACCCACCCCTGGCGCTTTGCGACCGCCGTCGCCCGCGCTGTTTCCTCCGTCGGGGGGGGATTATCGTCATGTGTGGAGCCCACGTGCAGACATGAAGGCTCTCTCGCTCTTGAAAATGCGGTTTTGATGGAGCGACCTCGGCCCCGACGGAGCGGGGCCCTCCAGCATTTTCATTGACCGTGGTGGCCTGAAATTGGGCATGGGGCACTTTATGAAAGTGCGAGTCTTGAGAGTGGCCGCCGCACAGGTGACCGCCGTCACCCGTCGCGACGATTGTTCCAGGCGGTACTCATCGCCGTGAAAGCGTCCGGCTCCCGTATTGCCTATGAAGCGTTTTCATCCGCGGTGACGCGCCAATCCGGAGCATGGTAAGCCTCTGCCTCATTACTCGAATACCGACCGAAACCCGAATCTCGACATTCTGGAACAGGCCCATTTGGATGCTTTCGACTTTAGAGGGCTTGGATCTTTGTGTTTCATGAACTACTCCGAAGCAATCAGATATCTTTATTCTTTGGGAAATGAAATCGAGACTGCCAAGCTTGGCCTGAAGAATATCTCAGCATTTTTGGAGTTTCTGGGGAATCCCCATCGACGATTTAACTCAATATTGATTGCCGGGACTAATGGGAAAGGTTCGGTCGCGGCATTCTGCGAGTCGGTCATGAGGGCCGGAGGTTACAGGACGGGACTTTACACTTCTCCTCATCTGCAAGGAATTGAAGAAAGGGTTCGTGTTAATGGCCGGATGATTTCCCGGAAGGACTTTTCAAGATTGGCTTCTCAAGTTAGAGACGCCGCCCATCATCTGCTTCGACCGGATCAGTGTGTTCTCAATCCAGGCCTGGACCGGCACCCCACCTTCTTTGAGATGGTCACGGCTATTGCCTTCCTTTACTTTGCCGAGCAAGGAATCAATATCGGGATCCTTGAAGTCGGGATGGGTGGAAGATTTGACGCCACCAACGTCGTCGATCCCCTGGTCGCCGTGATCACCAATGTCGACTTTGACCACCAGAAATATCTGGGATACCGGCTCGAAGAAATAGCCTGGGAAAAGGCCGGTATCATCAAATCCAGAGCAGGAATCCAGAAGAATTCGGAAACCAGCCGAGACTCTCAGGATGCAATTCCTCTATCCGTGGTCTACGCGGGAGAGAACCCTGAAGTAGACGCCGTCGTTACTGCCCAATGTAACATGACTGGGGCCCGCCTGCAGCGATTGCGGGAAAGCCTGGACTTTAGTTCGGCGGTGAATTCCCATGGCCGCTATCGCGTCAGCTTGAACCGTCACGACAGCCCGGCATTGGTAGCTGCGCTTCCTTTGCCTGGGAGCCACCAGGTAACCAATGCTATGACTGCGGTTTGCACACTCGATCTCTTGGGCCAGTGCGGGTTTCCGGTTAGCGATGATCAGCTCCGTCGGGGAATTGAAGAAACCCGGTGGCCAGGCAGACTTGAGATCTTCGAAGGTCCCCCCAGACTCATATTGGACGGCGCTCACAATGCCGCCGGGGCCAGAGTGGTTAGAGAATACTTGATCGAGAACTTGAATCCGGAATCGACGGTCATGATTTTTGGATCCATGCGCGATAAGGACTACAAAGTGATGGGAGAACTTCTCTTCCCGCTAGCACGCCATGTGGTGTTGACCGGGATTGACAACCAGAGGGCGGCCAACCCTGCGGAGATTGCAGCCGCACTCCCCGAGTTCCAGTCGTCATTTATTGCTGTCTCCAATTCGGAAATGGCTCTTCAATTGGCAAGACAGATGACTTCCAAAGACGAGACTATCGTCGTCGTGGGATCTTTGTTCTTGGTAGGTGAGATCAGAAGACAGGTTATGGGGAACAGGGGATAGGAGACAGAAGCCGGAAAAAGGCGAAAAGGTGAAGCTAGAAGAGGGCGGATAAAGATAGAAGGCTGAAGTGTGAAGGATCAAGGACGGGCTGTGAAGAATCAGGCCTGGAACTTTTGGTTTTAGCATTCTGGTTCTACGTTGTCCGCCTTCGACATTGGACCCTGGACTTTAGGCGTTGGACCTTGGACTTTAGACTTTGAACTTTAGGCTTTGAACCATGAACTTTGGGCTTTGGACCTTGGACTGATTATTGACGAGGGATGCAAGTGAGTTTATTAAGAAAACCTGTCATTGGAATGACGACCCGCATGAATGCTGACAGTGATCGTTTCTATTTGCGAAAGCAATATAGCGAAGCTGTCCATCATGCCGGTGGAATCCCAGTGCTGGTCCCCTTGATTGCAGAAGGCAGCTACGTACGGGAACTGGTGAAATCTCTGGACGCGGTTCTCTTGCCTGGAAGTAACAGCGACGTGGACCCCCATCGCTACGAGCAGGAACCTCATCCCCGCCTAGGGCCGGTGATGACCCGCCGCGACCAGACAGACTGGTATCTGTTAG
>DATKMG010000364.1:0-13318 GCA_035541995.1 Terriglobia bacterium | reverse complement strand
TTAACAGGATTCCGATGCACGTAACTCAGCCGGGCCAGGTAGCTCTTCTCATAAGTGAGTCGAGTCTCTCTGAAGTTGTGCCACACTTGCCGAGCGGATGTCCTGTCCAAGCGGTTCACCCACTTTGCCGTTTTTTCGTGTAAAAGACCGAGCATGCGGGACAGGCTTTGCGCGCCATCATCAATCGTCGGCGAGTGAGCCACGAAATGGGAGTGGTTGGAGAAGACGGCCCAGGCTTCGAGCTGCCATCCAAAGTTGCGGGCCACAGCGAGCAGACCTCTGTGAAGCACACACAATCGGTCTGAGCCACGGAAGTGGTGTTGCTTGAGGTAGGTGCCGACTGTGACGAAGTACGTGCCGTTGAGGGAGAGTTGGTGCAGCGGCGCATGTGGCCACGGCATCTTATGGAGTGCGCCGGCAGAGCGTGGGACGGGGGTCCCACGCGGCGACGGCGCTTTGGCTTGAGGTAGAGTCGAGATTTTCTCAGATTTTATTCTTATTGGATTGGTGGTCATGAACATGAGCCAAAGCGGTGTCGCGCTTTGCTTGCCACCGCACTCCAAATTATCTGGTGACCTTTCCATTTGAAATCCTTGGGTCAGGCCGCAGAGGCTCACCTTCGCGGGCGAGATAGAACTGGTTGACTTTGACACCGGACTGTTTATCCACCAGGCCACTGGGCCAGCGAATCACAATATCGGCCTCCTTCAGGCTCCCCAGGCCGGCATTGACCCTTAAGTCATTGCTGGAGAGGTAACTGTCACTTCCGCGGACTTCATAGAGCCGCGTGGATCCACCCGCTGTCACCAGAACCTTGGCACCAATTCCGCAGCGGTTGCTTTTCACTCCTTCGGTTCGAATGTTAATCCAGTTGTTTGAATTCCCCCCGTCGTTGCGAAGCAGATAAGGGATATCGTTCTTGTTGATGACCAGAACGTCGATGTCACCGTCGTTGTCGTAATCTCCAAATGCTATTCCACGGCCAACCTTATTGCGGATTTTGCGAAGGCCTGCGGCTTCCGAAACGTCCTTAAATCCTTTTCCCTGTTCGTTGCGGCAGAGATAATTCGGCTCAGCATAAGGGTCCAGCGGATATTCCTTTTCAAGTTGTTCCATGGTATGGCTAGTCGTGAAGAAAATATCCAGCCAACCATCATTGTCGAAGTCAAGGAGCTTCGTGCCCCAGGCACTGGAATGCAGCGCCAGTGTCCCGAGGCCAAAACTCGTCGTCTGGTCTAAGAACATGTTCGACCCTTGATTGATATAGAGGGTCTTAGGCTGGTCGATAAAAGTAGTAACAAAGATGTCAGGCAACCCATCGCCATTCACATCGCCGATCCCCAATCCCATTGAACCATGCGCATTTCCGAATTCATCAATGGAGGTACCGGAAACCAGACTCTGGTCGGAAAAGTGCCCCTTCCCGTCGTTCACATAATAGAAATTAGGCCCGACGTCGTTAGCCACGTAAATATCCTGGTCGCCGTCGTTGTCGAAGTCTGAAAAAACGACGGCAAAGCCTCTGCCTGGATCTTTGCGGGTAATACCCGCCTTTTCGCTGACATCGGTGAATGTCCCGTCTCCATTATTACGGTATAGAAGATCCTGGACCCCTTTGTATTTTTCAGGTGGGCAGGCAATAGGGACCCCTTTCATTTTGCAGGGGCTGTTGATGCTGGGCGGCGGACGATCTTCCTGATAGTTAAAGTCGACATAATTGCAGACGTATAGATCGAGGTAACCGTCGTTGTCAATATCACCAAAAGCAGCGCCCATGCTCCATTTAGGGAACCCCCATTTAGGATCGGCCACTCCGGCCTTTTCTCCCACCTCGGTGAATGTACCATCGCCGTTATTGTGGTAAAGCTTGTTCGGTCCGAAATTGGTCACATACAGATCCAAGTACCCATCGTTATCATAATCCCCCACAGCAACTCCACTGCTCCATTCGGTATCTCCTAGGTGTGCCTTTTCTGTCACGTCAGTAAAAGTCCCGTCGCCGTTGTTGTGCAAGAGGTAGTCATGTGGCAGTTTCCCTGACTTGATCGATTTTCGAGAAGACCCATTAACGAGATAGATGTCTTGAAATCCATCATTGTCATAGTCGAAAAATGCAGCTCCTTGCCCATTGACGTCAATCTGGTATTCGGTGACTTCATCGCCGCAGGTGATCTTGTACGCGACACCTGCTTGCTGGGTCACATCCGTAAAGAATGGAAGCTTGTTGGTTCCTGAACCTGTAGCGGGAGTAGGTTGTTCAGAAAGTGGACTGGACGTGAAAAGAAATATCGGTAGCAGAAGAGCTTGCCCGAGTAATCGGAGCATAGAATAACTTCTGGTTTTCAGCGGAAAACCGATGGAATGATCGAACCGCCTTAATGATCAACTCATCTTATCATATCTTGGCAGTGCAAATCGGCTCATACTACACCCATTGCCCAATATCGTATTCAGGAAACCTTGCCCTTTGGTGTGAGTAGAGGTTCCAGGCTTATGTCAACAGATCATCGTAGACGCTACTACGGCGGAGGGTCTTAAAGTCGATTGGCTGCTTGATCAGGTAATTTCAGGACGTCACGCAGCTTTTGAGCCAGCAGCAATGGAGTAAAGGGCTTCTGGATAAATGGATATTGCCGGTCTCGAATCTCAAGAAGTTGGTTATTTTCAGTATAACCGGACGTGTAGAGAACCCGCAGATCTTTGTGTTGGTCTACCGCCAATCTGGCCAGCTCAAGTCCATTCATGCCGGGCATTACCGTGTCTGTCAATAACAAATCGAAGTGTCGGTCATCATGAGATAGCATAGCCAGTGCTTCATCCCCATTGCGTACAGGTATTACACAATAACCCAGGAGATCCAGAATCGATTTGGCTAATTGACGGACTCCATCGTCATCCTCGACCAACAAGACGGTTTCGCTTCCGCAGTACATCTGCAAGACACGTCTCTCATCCGTTGTATCCTGAGTCTGGGTCGCGGCAACCGGGAAATGAATTGTGAACGTGGTCCCTTTGTTGATTACACTGTGAACCTGAATGCTGCCCTTGGTCTGTTTGACGATTCCGTAGACCGTCGACAATCCTAAGCCTGTTCCTTTGCCGGCCTCCTTAGTAGTGAAAAAAGGCTCGAATATCTTGGGTAAGATCGTGTCATCAATCCCCTGGCCGGTATCAGTGATGGCCAACACGACATGTGGGCCGGGTGAGACCTCAAGGTGACCGGCTGCAAAAGCCTCATCCAATGCGACTTCTGAAGTCTCAATCCTGATGGTGCCACCATTGGGCATGGCATCCCGTGCATTGACAGCCAGATTCATGATGACCTGTTCCATTTGGCTGGTATCGGCCAAAATCGGTGGTAACTCAGGTGCCAGAAGGGTTTCGACTGTGATGTTCTCTCCTAGGATTCGACCCAACATCTTCTTCAAGTCAGTCACGAGAGTGTTCAAGTTGATCAGCTGGGGCTGAACTACTTGCTTACGGCTAAATGTCAACAGCTGACGAGTCAAATTACCCGCCCGTTCGGTCAGGCCACGGATCGAGTCAAAGGCCTGATGCACCGGATTTTTCGAGTCCACATGCATCATGCCGAGATCGGAGTATCCCAGGATTCCTGTGAGAATATTGTTAAAGTCGTGAGCCACCCCACTGGCGAGTAACCCCATGGCTTCCATTTTCTGCGACTGCTGCAACTGCCCGTCGCGTTTCCTCAACTCTTCCTCGGTGCGCTTCTTCTCGGTGATATCGTGAACAACAATCAACCGTGTGCTGTGGGTAGTGTAAGGAAAAGCCTGGGAATGACTTTCAACCAGGATTGTCGACCCGTCTTTTTTCCGATGTTGCCACTGGGCTTCTTTCTTACCGAGGGGCGACGAGTGCAAGCTTTCAATTAGGGCAGGCATGTCCTCTTCGCGATGGATGTCTGCGAGAGTCATGGCGAGGAATTCGTCTCGACTGTAGCCATATTGTCGAGTTGCCGCTTCATTAACCATTAGAAAGCGGAGCGACTTTACGTCGTACAGAAATGTCGGGAGCGGAATGTGCTCGAAGAGCAACCGGTAGCGCGATTCGCTTTGTTCTAGCGCATGCCCTATGTGCTTGCGTTCAGTAATGTCGCGTGCTGTCACTAAAACGCGCGGTTGCCCGCCAACCCATGCCCGCCGCATATTGATTTCAACCCAGAAGAGGTTACCTGACTTGCTTGCGCAGTGCCACTCCACCAGGCGGGGTTCACCACTCGCGGCTTTCTTCGTCAAATCTAAAGCCTTTTGTTGGGTGTAGGGTGGCTCACCCGAACTGATGTCGCCGATGGTGAGCTTTAGGGCTTCCTGCCTTGTATACCCGTATATCTCGCACATGCGCTGGTTGACGTCCAAAATAGCCCCGGTCTCCTTATTAAGAAGAAGAATCGCATCGTTAACAGAATCGTAAATTGCACGAAACCGTTGCTCGCTTTCCTGCAATGCCACTGCGATTCGTTGACGTTCGGTGATGTCGATGGCAATTCCCCCCAGGAGGGCGGTGTTCTCCCCAACAGGGACAGGAAATTTGTAGGTCTCAAAAGTCCTTTCTATGTCCTTTGCATCACGGATGGTCTCGATGGCAACCTTTTGCAGACCTTCCTCGAGAACCTTGCAGTCGTCTATTCTCATCTGCTCGGCGATTTCCGTCGGCAACAAATCGAATGTCGTCCTGCCCAGTGGGTCCTGCCAGCCAAATAGTTCGCGGATATACTCATTGGCAAATAGGACATGATCTGCCTGATCCTTGATAAAAACCGCTGCGGGGAGATGCGACATAAAGACAGAGAAACGCTGCTCACTGGCTTTAAGAGCGTCTTCCGCCTGTTTACGTTTGGTTATGTCTCGGACAATCGATTGAAGTCCAATCGTACCCTGGACCTCAATGCGATTCAGTGAGACCTCTGCCACAAATAAAGAACCATCCCCCCGTGTATGAACCCATTCAAAACTCTGAGGCCTTCCAGCCATTGCCGCCGCAATCATTTCAAGGGACTTTTCTTTGGAAGGACGTCCATCCGGCTGGGTCAGGGGAGAGAAGATTGCCGGTCGCTTGCCCTCGAACTCGCTTCGCGACCGACCAAAGATCTCGAGTGCTTTGGGGTTACAGTCAACAATAACATCCCCTAAGATCAGGAATATTGCGTCATTGGCACTCTCAAACAGAGCACGGTACCGGATCTGACTTTCCGTCAGCGCATCAACAGTGATGCGGGACGCCAGGAATTCCCGGCGCATCAGGAAATAAAGAATGACGCTAATAACCGTAACATAAAGTGAGCCCTTGATTATCGAGAATCTATAATTTTCAAAATGGGGATAAAGGTGAGCCACGTAGTCCGTGAGAATAATCCAGACCAAGCTGAGCGCAAGGTATATGGAGGCAATCCTCAGGGCTCTATTATTAAACGGAGTTGGATTCAAGACTCACCGCACCCGGAGAAGGGGGCACCCAAAAACTATTAGATCGGCAGAAGGCCTTCCCCTTCTTTAGCCAAAAACTGGCAAAAGAGTGAGCCAATTCAAGCAAAAAAAATGGGCAACAATGGGAGTCTGTCGGCCATTCCTCTGGCAATTCCCGCCATGCTTCCGCCTGCAGAATCCGACTCACTGGCATTGTGGAGTCTCCCTTTATGCGTGCGATGGTAGGGTATTGACTTTGAGACATGTACGGACTAACGTGACAGCCGCGATGGTATTGTATCCTATTGGGGGACTCTACTTGACACCCGGCATGATCGTAAAGGGGAAAGAATTGAAGCTGCAAGGATTTTACTTTCAAAGACCTTAGCTCAAAAGTCAGTATAGCCCGGTTGTGAAGAATGTTGAGAATCCTTGGTTAAGAGGTTAAAAGCCATGACAGAGACCATTTCGTTTGAGCTCAATGGAAATGCGGTAAGTGTGAAAACGGATGATGAACGCGCTTTGTTATGGGTCTTGCGCACTGATCTGGGACTCACAGGAACCAAATTCGGCTGCGGGATATCCCAGTGCGGTGCTTGCACCGTTCTGGTGGACAACAAGGCCGTTCGTTCGTGCGCGTTCCCGATGAAAGATGTCCGAGGAAAAGGGGTTCTCACCATTGAGGGATTATCCAGCAGTAGCAAGCTTCATCCTATCCAGAAGGCATTCATCAAACATGATGCGCTCCAATGCGGCTTTTGTACGCCAGGAATGATACTGAATGCTTATAGCCTGCTTTTGAACAACCCAGGGTTGACACAGGCAGAGATCATCCAGGGCATGGAAGGCAACTTATGCAGGTGCGGAGCCTATTCGCGGATCCTACAGGCCATTGAGGCGGCGGCAGAGGAAATGGAAGGGGGTGACTTCAAATGAAAAGGGATGAACTTAGTGGACTCGATTTTAGTGATTTAGTCGAAGACGCGTCTCTGACCCGCCGGGATTTTCTAAGAACTGTGGGCAGTGGCATCGTCATTCTCTACTGGGTGAGGGGGACTTCTCAATTAGAAGCACAGGCCCGTGGGAGAAATTACCCTGAAGATTTCAATGCTTACCTTAAAATCGGCAGAGACGGCCGAGTGTCCTGTTTTTCCGGCAAGATTGAAATGGGCCAGGGGGTGGTCACATCGCTGGCGCAGATGTTGGCTGACGAGATTGACGTCAGCTTGGACTCAATCGATATGGTCATGGGTGATACCTTGAAGTGTCCTTGGGATATGGGCACCTTCGGATCTATGAGTACACGGTTCTTCGGTCCCGCCCTGAGGGCCGCGGGGGCAGAGGCCAGGTCGGTTCTGCTTGAGCTGGCAGCCGAGCGACTCGAGATAGCCCTTGACAAGTTGGTCGTGGAAAACGGGGTGGTATTCGAGAGGAACCGCCGGGAAAAACAAGTGACATATGCCCAGCTCGCTGCAGGCAAGGCTATTGTTAGACATGCGAAACAGAAACCCGCTTTGAAGACTCCCTCAGAGTTCAAGGTTATGGGTAAGAAGATCTTGCGTCGAGACGCATTGGAGAAAGTTACGGGCAAGGCCAAGTACGCTGGAGACATCCGCCTCCCCGGTATGCTCTATGCGAGGATTTTGAGGCCCCCAGCTCACGGAGCGATACTGAAGAACGTCGACACCTCCGCAGTTGGACAGGTTGAAGGTGCATCCGTGATTCGAGATGGCGAACTGATCGCGGTACTCCATAAGAATTTCGATCATGCGGGATCGGCTCTGGGAAAAATCCAGGTGACCTTTGACGAACCGGAAGTGGAAGTCGACGATGAAACCATATTTGAACATTTGATGGCTGGCTCTGGCACAGGAAGCGAAGTGGACAAAGGGGGCGCCCTTGAGGCTGGAAATCAGCTGGCCGAGATTGTGGCTGAGCAAGAATACTTGGACGGCTATGTAGCCCACGCCACCATCGAGACCCATACTGCTTTGGCTCAAGTAGAGGCCGGTAAAGCAACGGTGTGGGCGTCAACACAGACGCCTTTCCCAATCAGAGACCAGATTGCTGAAGCCATCGGTCTTCGTCCTGCCAGCGTTCGGGTCATCACGCCGTTTCTCGGGGGAGGATTCGGGGGAAAGTCTCCCGGCCAGCAAGCCGTGGAAGCCGCCCGCCTGGCCAAATTGTGCGGGAAACCCGTCCTGGTTACTCGAACCCGTGAAGAAGAATTCTTTTTCGACACGTTCCGACCTGCAGCCGTCGTGAAGATAAAATCAGGAGCTTCGAAAACAGGCAAGATTGTTCTTTGGGACTATGTCGTTTATTGCGCCGGCGACAGGGGAGCTAAGCAATTCTATGATATCCCGAATCACCGCACGATTAGCTGTGGTGGTCCCTTCGATGATGGCCCCAGTCCACACCCATTTGGAGTAGGACCGTGGCGAGCACCGGCAAACAATACGAATACTTTCGCCAGAGAATCCCAGATCGATATCATGGCCTCCAAGGCGGGGATAGACCCGGTGGAGTTTCGCCTCAAGAACCTAAAAGACGAAAGAATGATGCGGGTTCTCAAGACTGCTGCCGAGAGATTTGGCTGGAGCACAGCCAGAAGCCCTAGTGGCAATGGTTTTGGTGTCGCTTGCGGAATGGATTCGGGTACTTATGTGGCGCATATTGCCCAGATCGAAGTGGACAGAAAGAGCGGCCATGTCCGGGTGAAGCGCGTAGTTTGCGCTCAAGACATGGGCCTGGTGATCAATCCTGAGGGGGCCAGACTGCAGATGGAGGGTGCTATCACCATGGGGCTCGGTTATGCCCTGGCAGAACATGTCCATTTCAAGGGCGGTAAGATTATTGACACGAACTTCGATACGTATGAAATACCCCGTTTCTCATGGGTGCCGAAAATCGAGGCGGTGATTGTCAAGGCTGATGATGCGCCGCCACATGGGGGCGGAGAACCGGCCATCATATGCATGGGGGCTGTCGTGGCTAACGCCATATACGATGCGACAGGGGCCAGAATCGTCCAGCTTCCCCTAAACCCCGAACGGGTAAGGAAGGCACTTGCCAGTTGAAGTTAGCTGGAGATTGAACCTCTGTGAAACAGCAGGGGGCCGGGACCGCCGAGCCCCAGCTCGGTAATGGTCGACATGAGTGTCGGCGATTAAGCACCGAACGGATAAAGTAGACAGTCGCAAGCACGATTTGACCGATTGCAGGGACTGAGGTAGAGCGCTTGTGTGACCGCTGTCACCGCCGAAAGCGCCGTCCAGGTTGGCGCAGGAGAACGGCTCGGTGAACATTCCCTGCCTCTCCGCGCAAAGAAGCTCCATTTATTTAGGCACCCTCTGAGTTAGCCCCTAGCTCTCGACGAGCGGACCTTTTCCTTAATGCGTTGAATATGCCCGCGACCGAGAGCCTTGACCTCACATCCAAGTTCAAAGTATCGCTGAATATCCCTATCATCGAGAATACCGAAGCAGTCGACCACGGCGATAGGTCCCCCTGCCCACTTGACGACGTCTTCGGGTTTCAACTGCAGGTAGGGCGCGTGTCGTACCGCAAGGATCAAGGCTTCTACGCCTTTGAGAGCCGAGGACAGATCCTTCTGTACCCTGACATGAACCAGGTCCTGCTGATTGCGGAAGAACCTGGCCCACGAATGGCCAGGCGCGGGATAAGTATCCTGGCTCTCGAGTTCGTACCAATGACCGACATAGGGATCATGCACCGACATTTCCGCACCCATTTCGGTGAGCTTTCGCAAAACCAGCTCGCTGCCGCTGTACCGTGTATCCCCGACGTCCTCACGGTAACTCGCGCCGGCCAGCAGGACCCGTGCGCCGGCGATATACCGGCCCATGTTGCGCAATGCGTCGCGCGTGAGTTCCGCGACGTGCAATCCGCGCGTGTCATTGACATCGATAGCAGTAGTACTCATCTTGAAAACACGATCGCCGTCCTCAAAGCCCAGGATGTGACTGTAGGCCCAATAGCCCAGCCCACCGTCTTTGGGCAGACAGTACCCGCCGATGCCGGGACCGGGGAAGATGATATTGCTGTGTGTCGGCCTTGTTTTGATGGCCCGGATGACCTTTGTGAGATCCACGCCGGTCCGCTCGGCGAAAATAGACCATTCATTCAGGAACGCCAGAATGGTTGCTCGGTATGAGTTCTCAACGATTTTGGTCGTCTCTGACTCAATCGGACGATCCATCACCGTCAGCGGGAACTTCTCGACATTGAGCACCTCGGTCAGGAATTTGACCACTCGCTTTCTTGCCTCGCTGCTGCAGCCGGAACAGACCCTCCAGAAATCGCGAATGCTGCTGACGTAATCCTTGCCCGGCATGACCCGCTCGAAGCTGTGGGCCAGTAACGGTTCTTTCTTAATGCCGCGGGCTCGGAACGCCTTCTTAAGGATGGGCCAGGCCACAAACTCCGTTGTTCCGGGAGCGACCGTGGTCTCGATGAGGACTAGGCATTTGGGTTGGATCTTCTCGCCGATCGTCTTCAGTGTAGCCTCGAGGGCTGCCATCTCAGCTTCCCCGGTTTTCATGGTGCCTAAGTGATGTTTGGTGTAATCGCACTGAACGTCCACCACGACACAATCTGCCAGGCCCAGGCAGTCGGGATTATATGTGGCGGTGAGCGTCTTTTTTTCCAGGACACAACGGGTGATCATTGGGTCAACCTCAGGATCCTCGGCCTTTATCGGAGACTCTCCCCGGCTGAGCATAGGCGTCTTCCAGTAACTGCGCGTGCTGGGCCGCTGGCAACCGATGACGAGCTTGGCGGGATGGCCTTTCTTCTTATGGACCGTGTCTGCCACTATCGCTGCCATTACTGCCCCGACAAAACCCAGGCCCATCACTACAACAACCTCTTTCCCTTCCGCATGGGCTTTTGCAGCAAGCTTCTTGAGTCTCCCGTATTCGGCCGCGTAATCCTCTTTAGTAGGCAGAGCAAACTTTTCACCAGTGGGACTAACAGAATATTCCGGCATAATCGACCTTTCTTAATAGAAGTTGTCCAATTGTCCTTTTGGTATTCCGCCGTGGGTGAGTAAAATGCAGGCCTGCATGGCACCTTATACTAAGGGAAGGCGTTTGGAACGTCAACCCCTCACATGAGAGGGATCAGAGGGGGGATAGGCGCAATCGGGTGCGAAAACACAGCCAATTGGAATTGGCATTATGCTGTTTCAGGTAAGACCAGGGAAGAGGGCGTCCGCATGTGTGGCGGTTTGAGCTGGTCCTCGCGCTACGACCCTTTAGGAGTAATGTCGGCGACAGTCCGCACGTCCTGGACTTTCAAAGTGGGTGACACCGGCTCCGGCTTCTCTTTCTTATCGTTTTGTCCAAAAGGTTTGGGCTGTTCTATAGGTGGTTTTGCGGGAGTGCCTACGCGCACATCACAGTTTCCGAAACTGACCTGCAATTTTCCACCAGCCCCGTTCTGACTGAGCTTTACCTGAAGTGACGTGGCGCGTATGGTCGTTTGGTCTCCGACATGGCCGGAGAGGTCAACACTCTCGGCATCGATCTCGCCCGCGATCTCCCCTTCTGATTTGACTTCCGCAACCTTGATGTGTCCATGTACCGACCCGGTACGAGTGACAATCAGGGTTGGCGCAGACACGTTGCCTTGTAAGTTACCACTCACCGTAATGGGACACTGAGAGCGGATGGCTCCTTCGAATTCAGTCCCTTCACCCAACACAGTTTCCTGCTTCTTTAGACTTTCTGACATGAGGCCTCCTTCTTTAAAGTCTCTAATGATCGCCGGATCTTTAAGTTCAATGTGCAACCGTGCTCGAAAGCAAATTCCGTAAGGGTTAGGGGTTGCCGGACCTCGGCAATCACGGTGCCTGTTTTTCCAACAAACAGCCGGCTGGGACCCACAATCCCTGGCGAACCACCGTTCTCGTAAAATTTTCCGTGAATAACGATCTCTCCCTCTCCCATGATTCGGCAGCCCTCCAAAACCCCCTCTGGGCCGATGGCCAACCGAGTTCCCCGGCCCAATACAATCGTGCAGTCCCGAAGGTAACTCTCGATCTCAACTTGTGAGCCTTCGTTGAACTCAAGGGCCGCATTCCGCATTACGTCTCCGTGCCCGAAGAAACGCCGGACTCCATCGGGAGCTTTGGGAGACATTCCAAACAGCCCTTCATTCAAGCGGCAGTAGCTTTCCACCAGGTCGGTGCCGCTGAGCTTGACAGTACCGTCGGCCTCCGCTGAGAAATCGACCCAATCGGCCAGTACCCGGCTGAACTGTTCCGGAGCCGCCTCAGCCCCGAATAGTCGGCTCCCCGTGAAGACGGCCCCGTCAAGCAGCGAATCCACAAGGCAACAATCTCGTAAGTCTGCTTCGGTCAAATCAGCTTGTTCAAGAACGGCTCGTACCACGCGGGCATTCCGCAGTTGAGCCTTGACCAATCTCGTACCCCCGAGATAGCTTTCACAAAGGTCAGCGTGATCAAAAAGTGCCTCCTCGAGATTCGCCCGGCCCAGATTGGCAAGCTCAAGCTGAGCAGAGGTGAGGCGTGCTTTTCTCATGTCGGCTCGCTCCAGATTGGCGCCGGCAAGGTTGGCATGACTCAGGTCAGCAAATTGCAGGTTTGCATCTTGGAGATTGGCTTCTTCCAAATCTGCCTTGAACAGATTTGCGCCCCGGAGGTTGGCCTGTCCGATATAGGCTTCGCGCAGGTTGGCAAATGCTAAGTTGGCCCCCTGCAAATCACACCCCTCCAGGTCTGTTCCTTCAAGGTCAGCTCGACACAGTGTCGCATTCACCAAGCTGATATGATCTAGCTTGAGGTCCCGGAGATCAGCTCGCTCGAGGCTTCTGCCCTGTTTATTGCTTTCTATGACTTGTTCCCGGGAAATTCCAGCCATGAATTTTCTCCCGTGATCCAAAGGACCCTCGAGCGCATTAGCGGAGGTGGTTCAACTACTTTCAATCTTCCAATGAAGCAGATGCTCATCAAGGAGACAAATGCGCCTCTTGAAAGAGACTTTTTCCAGCTTTCGAATGAGATCGAGTTCACCGAGTTCTGCCAGGGTCACATTGACTTCCTGCAAAAGCCCAATTCGCTGCTTTCGCCGCTCGCGCTTTTCGACTCCCAATTCTTTAACGGAACTTGGACTGTTTCCTCTCTTCTCGTTGACGTTTAGCTTCCGCAACTCGGTGACAAGTTCGACCAGGCGAGACCGATACCCCAGTTGACTCGGTTGGCCAGCCCGGCGCTCGGCTTCTTCGCGGTATTGCTGCATTCTGAGACAGATTTTTTCACAAAGCTGGCGACGAATGCCCGATGCAGCCGCCAAATCTTCCGGATTTCCCATAAAGAGCATACGGAGCGAGCCCAGGCCGGATTGGTAAAGTTTCTCGAAGGTTACACACCCCACGCCGGGGATCTCCTGCAGGAGTGAATGGATAATGATATCCTCGCACTTCCGGCTTTCTTCTCCAACGCGGAACCCCTCGGGCAAGATTTCTGCGAGGAAGTTGTATTTCGACAAGATCTGATCGCGGATCTCGCCCTCCAGATAACGGTCTGGACCGGCCTGGGCGAGTGCGAGACATTGATCCAGCGCTTCCATTCGATGGACTATTTCAGGCAGGTTAATCTTTTCAGCCGCGCCTCTGATGCTGCGCAAGATGGGACGACAAAATTCGATGGAGTCCCTGGTAGCGGTGTGGCGGTGAAGCTCGAAGATGAGACTCTTTAGAGGGACAGCATAGGCGGCCGTAATCTCGGCAAAAAGCTCTTGAATCGAGGCTTCTTCATCGGGGCGTAGGTTCGCGTGACCTGCCCCACTCCCTGGTGCCGGCGAACAAGCATTGTCGAAAGCTGTGTCCAGCGCTTCGATCATTTCGTCCAA
>DATKMG010000363.1:0-5104 GCA_035541995.1 Terriglobia bacterium | reverse complement strand
CCTCATACAGCCGTTTTTCTCACTGCAAAATCAAGACTCGAACTTGACAAAGCAATGGATTCCGCCTAGAATTTTTAGCAAATTTTGGAGCCAGTGCAGCGACGCATCGGTGACGTCTTGGGGCCTGTGCAGTGTGGCGCGGGTTGTCTGAGATATTGTTTCTCACCCTTAAACCCAATTCCAAAAGACAAGTTCCGGGAGGAAAAATTCAGCCAGTGACAAGGAGTGTAGAATGACGCCCAAAGAGCTCATCAAGTTTGTGAAAGAGAAGAACATCAAGATCATCGACCTGCGATTTGTGGACCTGCCCGGTTTGTGGCAGCATTTTTCACTTCATTTCGATGAACTGAGTGAAGCAGCGTTTGAAGAAGGGATTGGCTTTGACGGATCGAGCATTCGCGGATTTCAAAAGATTCAGGAGAGCGACATGCTTTTGATCCCAGACGCCGCCTCTGCCTTTGTGGATCCCTTCACCACGGTCCCGACGCTCGATATCATCTGCAACGTCAAAGATCCGGTGACCCTGCAGCCTTACTCACGCGATCCCCGATTCATTGCACAGAAGGCGGAGAAGTATCTTAAGTCCACCGGGATTGGGGATTCCGCTTACTTCGGGCCCGAACCCGAGTTTTTTGTCTTGGATGATATCCGGTTCGACCAGTCTCAGAATCAAGCGTATTACTTCCTTGATTCGAACGAGGGGTTTTGGAATTCCGGGCGCGAGGAAAAACCGAACTTGGGCTATAAGCCGCGTTATAAGGAAGGTTATTTCCCGGTCCAGCCGATGGACAGCTTGCAGGATATCCGCAGCGAGATGATGTTGGCCTTGATCGATATGGGCGTGCAAATCGAAGTGCACCATCATGAGGTCAGCACAGCGGGACAGTGCGAAATTGATATGCGATTCGACACACTGACTACCATGGGCGACAAGTTGCTAAAGTACAAATATGTTGTCAAGAATGTGGCACGGAAGCACAACAAGACAGCCACCTTCATGCCGAAGCCGATCTTTATGGATAATGGTTCCGGTATGCACGTCCACCAGAGCATCTGGAAGGGTGGGAAGAACGTTTTCTATGAAGCTGGTGGATATGCGGACCTCAGCAAGGCTGCCATCTACTACATTGGGGGAATCCTGAAGCATGCTCCAGCCTTGCTGGCTTTCTGCGCCCCGACGACCAACTCGTATCGTCGGCTGGTGCCGGGATATGAGGCCCCTATCAATTTGATCTACTCGCAACGCAACCGCAGTGCCAGTGTGCGAATTCCTGCATACTCGCGCAGTGAGAAAGCCAAGCGGCTTGAGGTTCGCTTCCCGGATCCCTCCTGCAATGGCTACTTGTGTTTTGCGGCCTTGTTGATGGCTGGCGTGGATGGAATCCAGAATAAGATTGTCCCGCCTGATCCCATTGACAAGGATTTGTACGATCTGGAACCGGAAGAAAAGGCGGGAGTGAAGTCTACTCCGGGAAGCCTCGAGGAAGTTTTGAGTTCCCTAGAAGCCGATCACGAGTTCCTGTTGAAAGGCGACGTATTCACAAGGGATGTGTTAGAAACCTGGATTGAATACAAGCGCCTCAAGGAAGTCGACGCGATTCGTTTGCGGCCGCATCCTTACGAATTCGCCTTGTATTATGACATTTAAGAAAACCCGATGGTGGAGGATCGAGGATGGAGGATCATTTGAGGTCCTCTCCATCCTCGATCTTTCATCTTTGATCCTCCTTGTCCCGCCTCTTTTATCTCCAAATTGCTTCTTTCATTCATGAAAATGCGGTTTTGATGTGAGAGCAGCGCTCCTGCGCGGCGACCTCCGAGTCTAGACTTATCGCCGCTCGGAGATCGGCTCCCACACTCCCCCCAAAACCAGAATCTTCATCCGCGGCGGTGAGCTGAACGGATCATGGGAACCCTCTATGAAACCACATTGGGAAAGGATGCTCCAAGAGGATATGCTATGATTGCGCTCGGAATTCGCGGAGCATTAGAAGCTTATGCAGCGGTATTTTCTGTGGAGTGAGGACCAACTGCATCTTATGTCTGCCAGAGTGATTGATGGAGCCAGAATCGGTCAGCAGATACGCAACGAAGTCCGTCAAGAGGTTGCAGATCTCAGGAATAGTGGAATTTTGCCTGGCCTTGTTGCAGTCTTAGTTGGCAACAATCCGGCCTCGCAAATCTACGTCAGAGGTAAGATCAAGGCCTGTGAAAATCTGGGCATTTTCAGTGAGTCACTACAATTTCCGGAGACCACCACCACACAAGAATTATTGGACCAAATCTCTATGCTGAATCAGCGGCAGGATGTTGATGGGATCCTGGTTCAACTGCCCCTCCCCAAACAGATTGATGAATGGGCAGTACTCTATGCCGTAGAACCCGCCAAAGACGTAGATGGTCTCCACCCCGTCAATGCAGGTAACCTGGCACTGGGCAGGTCCGGACTTCGCCCATGCACTCCCTCCGGTGTAATCGAGATTCTGCGGCGAGAGAATGTGCCTCTAAAAGGCAGCCACGCCGTCGTAGTGGGGCGGAGTAACCTGGTCGGGAAACCCTTGGCGTTCCTGCTGCTGCAGGAACACGCGACGGTAACCCTTTGCCACTCCCGGACCAGAAATCTGCCTGAAGTCTGTCAACTGGCTGATATTCTGATCGCCGCCATTGGTCGGCCTGCCATGATTACTGCCGATTACGTCAAGCCTGGGGCCGTGGTGATTGATGTGGGGATCAACCGCATTTCTGGAGACGAGGTTACCAGACTCCTGGAAATGGACCCTAGCCTGCTTTCGCAGATTGAAAAGAATAAGACCGAGCACAAGGATTATGTACTCTGTGGCGACGTGAACTTTTCCAGTGTTTCTGGTGTAGCCTCGGCCATGACCCCGGTACCTGGAGGTGTAGGACCGTTAACCATTGCCATGCTTATGAAAAATACGGTCTTGGCTGCCAGAATGCGACGAACCCATCAGACGTCGACAGTCAGACACCGGTAGCAGAAATTCTCTATGAAGCGTGTCGGCTTGACAGGCGGAATAGCCAGCGGCAAATCCACCGTGTGCGAACAACTCCGAAGAAAGGGTTGTCTCGTCCTGGATGCCGACCAGATCGCCCATCAACTCATCGTCAAAGGGCAGCCCTGTTTTGCTCCAGTGATTAATTTGTTTGGCCCGCTGATACTGGATGATTCGGGTGAGATTGACCGGAAGAAGCTCGGAAACCTGGTATTTCACAATCCCCCCTTGCTTCAGCAGCTGAACCGGATAGTCCATCCTGAAGTGATTCGACAAATCCAGACGAAGTTGGCTATTATAGAGGCTGAAAGAAGCCGTCCCCGAACCATCGTCGAAGCATCGGTGATGATCGAGTCGGGTTTTCACACTTCCTTTCAGTACTTGATTCTGGTGACTTGCACGTCGCCGCAACAGATTGAACGATTGCGTATTCGCAACGGGCTGTCGGAAGTGGAAGCCCGGCTTCGGATGGCTGCTCAACTCCCGCTCGAGGAGAAGAAATCTCTGGCGGATTGGGTCATCGACAATTCAGGTTCCCTGGAACAAACGCAGGCTCAAGTGGATCGGCTTTGGCAAGAACTGACCGACTGCGTCTGGGTTGACCTGGAATCGGGGCCGCTCCACCAAGCGTCCTCATGAAGACCCCTACTCAAAAGAATGCCTCAGGTCAAAAAAGGATGGCATACAAACCCATCTATGGGATAGCCAAAAAAAACCAGTCATCAATCGTGACAGCTCAGGTGGCGGGATTAATACTTCTGATGGGCAGTTTTTTGTTTGGCCAGACCAGCGCTCGAGTGGTCAAGACCCGCGGAGTATTTTCATTGGATGCGATTCGGCCGGGTGATGCCTTCAAGGTGGCTGTAACTTTAGAGATCACGCAGGGATATCATATCAATGCCCATGTTCCAACTCTCGATTACCTGATTCCAACGACAATCACCTTGACGTCACCCGCGGGGATTCACATTGCAGAACCGCGCTATCCGTCCCCAACGCACCAGACCTTTGCATTTGCCCCCGGGGCACCTCTCGCCGTCTATCAGGGAGTGGTAACCGCGATTGCAGATGGAAAGGCTGAGAGTTCATTGCAGATAGGAACGCTTTCAATTAAAGCCGATGTTAGGATTCAGGCCTGCAACGATACACAATGCCTTGCACCTTCAAATCTGAGCCTCGATATCCCTGTGGTGGTGACTGCCAGAGAAGGGAAAATCCGGCAAGTTAATCCGGAGATTTTCTCACACGTCCCTGATGCTCTAGGACAATCCCCGCAGGCCACGGCTGTCAATGCCTCTTCGACCATGCTGGTTCAATTTGGCAATGCTCAGCGGAGGAACCCGATTTCCGAAATGATTGAGAGCCAAGGGCTGCTGTTGACCTTGGTGTTTGTATTTCTTTCCGGATTGGCCCTTAACACCACACCCTGTGTCTACCCGATTATTCCGATCACGATTGGCTTTTTTGCCAATCAGAGTGAAGGTCGGTTGCGCCGAACCTTCCTGATGGCTGCTGCTTACGTCCTTGGCATGGCAATTACCTACTCCATCCTCGGGGTGGTTGCGTCCATGACAAAAGGCTTGTTCGGGGCCGCTTTACAGAATCCGGTGGTATTGCTGGGCCTTTCCGGGCTGATGGTCGTACTGGCCATGTCAATGTTTGGAGTTTACGAGTTCCGCCTTCCCGCATTCCTGAACCGCTTTGTTTCCAGGACTGCCCATTCAAGGGGAGGACTGGCAGGGGCTTTCCTGATGGGACTTATGATGGGTATTGTCGCCGCCCCTTGTATTGGGCCCTTCGTTTTAGGGTTGTTGGTTCACGTCGGGACTAAAGGAGATCCCCTCTACGGCTTCTTTCTCTTTTTTGTGCTTTCCCTTGGCCTGGGTTTGCCTTATCTGATTCTGGGGACCTTCTCGGGGGGACTTAAGAGCCTACCCCGCTCCGGCGAGTGGATGGTGTCGGTGCGGAAAGTCTTTGGTCTAGTTTTATTGGGCATGGCCATCTATTTTGTCATGCCGCTGCTGGGGAAGTTAAGCATCGGAGTGTTGGTGGTGTTCCTGGCTGCTTCCGCTTTTTACTTAATCTCCTGG
>DATKMG010000362.1:0-16624 GCA_035541995.1 Terriglobia bacterium | reverse complement strand
TGAGTTGCACTTGAATCAGGCACTGGTTGGCCAACTTCGACTTACTCCTCAAGAGATTTACCGGACTGCCGACACCGAAAAGGCGCGCTTGCTTCTAGATCTGGATCGTTGGGGAGCCCCTCACCAAGTCAAGGTGGATGGGCAGAAGGCTTTGATTATTGGCGACGGGATGCATTCAGGGTGGGCCATGTACAGTGCCGTGGAGATGGTCAGGAAACTGGGCGCTGGCAAGATTATCGCTGCGGTACCCGTCAGCCATTTTCGCGCACAGCGTTTCCTGCAGCACCACTGCGACGAAGTCGTGTGCCTGATTGTCGAGAATATTCCATTATTCCGCCTCGAGAATTACTACGAGCATTTTTCTCCTGTCACAGACGAAGACATCAGGAGCTTGACGCCATCTATGGGGCAGAGTTCCTTTGAATCCGCAACGTCGAGTCGAGTGTGATGTTCACCTTCAAGGACACCCTGAAAGTAAGCTTATGAAAATCACCGAGGTCAAGACATACATCGTAGGTAATCCCTGGAAGAACTGGTTGTTCGTCAAGTTGGAGACCGATGAAGGGCTTCACGGTATTAGCGAGGCCACTCAAAACGCCTTTGCCAAGACGATTGAGAGCGCGGTCCACGAGCTAAGCGCCCACTACATCGGAATGGACCCTTTTCAGATCGAACTGATCGTCCAGAAGATGAGCCGCGATGTTTATAGCGATGGGGGCCAGTTGCACATGGCTGCGGTGGCTGCAATTGAGGTGGCCTGCTGGGATGTGATCGGCAAGTACCTGAATCAACCCATTTACAACCTGATGGGAGGCCGTTGCCATGAAAAACTGAAGGCGTATGCGAACGGCTGGTACCAGGGACCGCGGACCCCGGGAGGCTTTGCACAAAAGGCCAAGGAGGTAGTTGGCAAGGGCTACAGGGCGTTGAAATTCGACCCTTTTGGAAGTGCCTGGCGGTCCATGGATCCTGCCGATGAGGCGCTGTCCATTGATATTGTGGCCGCCGTCCGCGAGGCAGTGGGTCCTCAAGTAGAGGTTCTCGTTGAGGGGCATAACCGCTTTTCAGTGGCCACGGCCGTCAAGATCGGCCGGATGTTGGAGCCCTTCAAGCCAACCTGGTTTGAAGAGCCTGTCCACCATGGAAAAATCTCCTCGATTGTAGAGGTGGCCCACAAACTCTCCGTCCCCGTTGCCTGTGGGGAGAGTTTGCATAGCCTTCATCAATTTGCGGAACTCCTGGCTTACGATGCCGTCCACATCCTGCAACCCGAGATCATGAGCATGGGCGGCTTGTTGAACACCAAAAAAGTCTTCTCCATGGCGGATGCTCATTATGGTGTCGTCGCCCCCCACAACGCTCAAGGCCCCATCTCGGCGGCCATGTGCGTTCAGGTTGGGGCATCCACCCCCAACTTTTTAATCCAGGAGATATTTGACGAGTTTAACGTCGACTGGGAGGAGAATCTCGTGACCCATCCCGTTCGGGTGGTAGATGGATTCATTGAGATTCCTGGACGGCCTGGACTGGGTCTCGACCTTAACTTTGAAGAACTGAGCAAGCATCCTTACCATCCTCGGAATTTTATCCCTCTCTTCAAGCCCGGCTGGGAGCACCGACAAGGAGACCGGTAACAATCATTGCTGCATTTCTTCATTTCCACTTGACAATCCCGGTCAGTTCGCATAAATATTCTTTAATTTGAATATTTATGCGATGTGCAACCGTGTCTAAAATTCAGCGTCAAAAGCGGATACTCACTTTGGTCCGAACCCGTCCCGTGAAGAGCCAGCAGGAACTAAACCTCTTGCTCATCCGGAACGGCGTTCGTGCGACCCAGGCAACTTTATCCAGAGACCTCCGCGATTTGAATCTGGTTAAGACTTCAGGCGGTTACCGACTGCCGGCAGATCTCGGGGATTCCAGACGCGATGCGAGCCGGATTCGACAAACCATCAGCCAGTTTATGACCGATGTGGCGGCTGCCAACAACCTGGTCGTCATACGAACAAGTCCCGGGAGTGCCCATCCTGTGGCTTTGTCGTTGGACGATTCAGGGTGGAAGGACATCGTGGGAACCGTGGCCGGAGACGATACCGTCCTGGTCATAGCCAGGAATGCCCCGGCCGCCAGAAATCTAAAGAGGAAAATTCAGGCTTTAACGTCACCGTGAACAGGGGGAGATTACCAAGATGCGCCAGGGTTTATCCGGGAAGTTGAAGGTCGCATTGATTGGGGCCACCGGGTATTCGGGGGCAGAAATCATCCGAATCCTGCTCAGACACCCTGCTGTCGAGTTGGACACCCTGATGACAGCCAATGTGGACCGAAAGGAAACCCAGCCGCAACGACTGAGTACTGAACTTCCCCAGTTCTATGGGCTGTGTAACCTGGAGATCGAGCCCTTGAATTTAGATGCACTCCAGCAGCGAAACGTGGCGACGGTCATCCTGGCTACCCCCAATGAAACCTCTCATGAACTTGTCCCCTCTCTGGTGGAGAGGGATTTTCGGGTCATTGACCTGAGCGGGTCATTCCGCCTCCAGGACAAGTCCCTCTATCTGAAATGGTACGGATTCGAACACCAGCATCCTCGCTTGCTTGAAGCCTCAGTTTACGGGCTGACCGAAATAAACCGGGACGCCATTCGAAATGCCCGTCTGTTGGCTAATCCCGGCTGTTATCCGACTTCTGCATTGCTTCCATTGATTCCTCTGCAGCGGCAAAACCTGCTTGACTCCGATGCGGGGATCATCTGCGACTCCAAATCCGGAGTCAGTGGGGCGGGCAAGTCCCCCACGGCCAACACCCATTTTTCGGAAGTCACTGAGAGCTTCAAAGCATACAATGTGTTGCGGCACAGACATACTCCCGAAATCTGGCAGGGGCTGGGGCATTCTCAGCTTATTTTCATCCCTCACTTGCTGCCGATTAATCGGGGAATCCTGACCACCCTTTACGCAAGGGTACGGCCCTCTGTCACCGAAGAAATGGTGAAAGAGTGCTTCGGTCACACCTATGGCCGTGACCCGTTGATTCGCCTTTTTGCGAACGAAGGGCTGCCCGAAATCAAGTTCGTAGCGCATACTAACTACTGCGACATCGGCTGGAAATTAGATGGGATGCACAATACTCTGATTGTTATTTGTGCCATTGATAATCTGGGGAAAGGGGCAGCAGGACAAGCGGTCCAAAACATGAATTTGATGTTAGGACTGGAAGAGACTGCAGGCTTACTTTGAAGCAAAGTGACTTATAAACTGAGAAATTCAAGGATGGAGGGCAGAGCTTGCGTGTCGTAGTTAAACTGGGCGGGAGCTTGCTCACAGACAAGCTCCTACTGAAAGACCTGGTCCGGCAAACGGGAGAAATCCAAGGCAGTGGCCATGAGATGATATTGGTCCATGGCGGGGGCAAGCACATCAAGCAATACCTGGACCAGTTGAGAGTTCCCAGCCGATTCCATAAGGGATTGCGCGTAACTGACCAGGCGACCATGCAAATCGTGCAGATGGTGCTGGCGGGACTGGTTAACAAGGAGGTGGTGGCCGCCCTTGGCAGTTTCAATGTCCGGGCTGCCGGACTTTGCGGGGGCGATGGCATGAGCTTTTTGGCCAGGAAATATCAGGACAAGGATAACCCGAACGGTGACTTTGACTACGGGTATGTCGGCGAAGTCTATGCGGGAGATCCTAATCTGGTGAACCTCCTGCTTCAAGGGAACTTTGTGCCTGTGATTGCCTGTGTGGCAGTAGATCTCCAGGGCTCCTACTATAATGTCAATGCCGATGAGATGGCAGCGGCAGTGGCGGTCGTTTGCGGGGCCGACCGTCTAATCTTTCTTACAGACGTTCCCGGTGTATTGGATCACCAGCAGAATGTCATCCCTGTGCTGAGTCGATCCAGGATGCAGGAATTGAGAGATTGCGGCGTGATCACGGAAGGCATGCTTCCAAAAACCCGGGCGTGCCAAAGAGCCTTAAATGAGGGAATCCGGCAAGTCCATATTGTCGGCGGAAAAGAACCTGACGGTTTGACTCGTGTCTTGCTGCACAATGAGTCTCTGGGAACTGCTATCCAGTGAGGAGGCTGTTGCCACAATGAACCTGAGGCAGATTCAAGAATTGGAAGCTCAGTATTTGCTCGCCAACTATAAGAAGTACCCGCTTCTGATCGATAAGGGTCGAAATTGCCTGCTTTACGACTATTCCGGAAAGCGCTATGTAGATCTCCTGGCGGGCATTGCCGTCAACGCTCTGGGCTACAATCATCCGCGTATCAATAATATCTTCCGGAAACAAATCAAGAAGACGATCCACGTCAGCAATCTCTTCTACCATCCCTATCAGGCCCTTCTGGCCAGAAAGCTCGTTGAGATTTCCGGCCTGGAGAAAGCTTTCTTCTGCAACAGCGGGACTGAGGCTATCGAGGCCGCTTTCAAGTTAGCCCGTGGTTATGCATTTAAGAACAAGATGGGAGAAGGCAAACATGAGATCCTTACACTGGATAACGCATTTCATGGCCGTACCTATGGAGCGCTATCGGCGACCGCTTCCGACAAATACCGGCTCCCTTACGCTCCTCTGGTTCCTGGTTTTCGCTTTGTTAAGTTCAATGACTTGGGCGATCTTTCTGCCCAATTCAATGAAAGGGTCTGCGGTTTAATCCTGGAACCCATCCAGGGGGAAGGTGGAATCCATTCCTGCACGTCCGAGTTCTTGAAAGGGGCTCGTGAGCTCTGTGACCGCTACAAGGCTCTTCTCATCTTCGATGAAATTCAGTGCGGGATAGGACGCACAGGACGATATTTCTACTTTCAGAAGTATGGCGTCCAGCCAGACATCCTGACACTGGCTAAGCCGCTCGCACTGGGCTTGCCGTTAGGTGCGATATTAACGACCGACCGGGTGGCCCCGACCTTCGGCCCCGGAGATCATGGAACCACTTTCGGTGGAGGACCATTGGCCTGCAGGGTTGGCTTCGAGTTCATCAAAATCCTGCAGGAGGAAGATCTGCTTGAGCATATTCAGCAAGTCGGCGAATTCTTCAAACTTAAGCTGCTTGAACTAAAGGAGAAATATCCCTTCATTCGGGACGTTCGTGGAGAGGGCCTCATCCTCGGAATGGAACTTCCTTTTCCCTGCCGCGGGGTTGTCAATCAGTGCCTGGAGGCAGGGTTTGTTATCAATGTGACCAGCGAGCGGGTCTTGCGATTTCTGCCGCCTTACATTATTAGCAAGAAAGAGATCAGCCGCTTCATAAAGGCTCTAGATAAGATTCTTGCGTCGATCAATCCATCAGAATTTCCGGGGCCAGCGTAACATCCACCGACTGGAGGCCATGATTAAGATGCCAGTACCCAAATCCAAAAAGTCCGCAAAAACTTCGTCACTCAAGAAAAGTAAGAAGCTTAGTGTCGAAGACATGATTTCCATTCAGTATTTAACCCCCGATGATATCGCCTTAATTTATGAGGTTGCTGCTGACCTGAAACGTAACTCTCAGAAATATGCTCGTGCCTTGGAAGGTAAGACTCTGGCCCTGATCTTTGAGAAACCATCGCTCCGCACTCGTGTCACTTTTGATGTGGGAATGACCAGCATGGGTGGAAATGTGATATTCCTCGATCATACTGTCACCAAACTGGGAGAGAGAGAGTCCATCAAGGATGTGGCCAGGAATTTGGAACGTTGGATACACGGGATAGTGGCACGAACTTATAAGAACCGTTCGGTCATGGAACTGGCCGAGCATGCCCGGATCCCCGTCATCAACGGCCTGACCGACATGCTTCACCCCTGCCAGGCATTGGCAGACTACTTCACGGTGCAGGAGAAATTCGGGGACCTGAAGAAAATCAAATTCAGTTTTGTTGGGGATGGGAACAACACCTGTCACGAGCTGATCTTCGGAGCTTCCAAACTGGGAGTGAACCTGTGGATAGCCAATCCCGAGGGCTACGAGCCCAATCACCGGGTCATAAGCGAAGCTGAGAGAATCGCAAAGGAGACCGGAGCCCGGATCAATGTCATCAACGATCCGGTAGAGGCTGTCAGAGACGCACACATCGTATACACGGACGTTTGGGCCAGCATGGGACAAGAAGCCGAAACTGAAGATCGGGCCTCCGTCTTTGCCGAGTACCGGGTGGATGAGGTTTTAATGTCTTATGCTCAAAACAATGCCGTTTTTATGCATTGCCTGCCCGCCCATCGAGGCTACGAAGTTGATCCCAGTGTGATTGACTCGCCGCAGTCGATTGTTTACGATGAAGCGGAGAATCGCCTGCATGTTCAAAAGGCGATACTTTACTTGCTGCTTTCCACCGACAAATCATAGTGGGGTAAGAAAGAGGAAAAATGGTTAAGAAAGTCGTTTTGGCTTACTCCGGAGGATTGGACACTTCCGTCATCATTCCCTGGCTGAAAGAGAATTATCATTGCGAAGTCGTCGCGATGGCAGGGGATGTCGGCCAAGGTGCAGAGCTGGAAGGCCTCCAGGAAAAAGCCATCAAAACTGGAGCCTCCAAACTGTATGTCGAGGACCTTAAAGAGGAGTTTATTCGGGACTACATCTGGCCGACCCTGCGGGCAGGGGCGATATACGAGCGCAAGTATCTGCTGGGAACTTCAATGGCTCGCCCTATCTTAGCTAAACGTCAGGTAGAAGTTGCTTTGAAAGAGGGGGCGGATGCCGTGGCGCATGGTTGTACCGGCAAAGGAAATGACCAGGTTCGCTTTGAATTAACCTATAAAGCTCTGGCTCCTCACTTGAAAGTCATCGCCCCCTGGCGGGAATGGAAGATCCGATCCCGCGAGGACGCCATAGACTATGCCCATCAACACAATGTACCAATCCGGGCGACGAAGGAAAAAAATTACAGTGAAGATGGAAACATCTGGCACCTGAGTCATGAGGGTGGAATTTTGGAAGACCCCGACCAGGAACCAGAGGATTCCATGTGGAGATTGACGGTTTCTCCCGAAAAAGCGCCTGACCAGCCTCGTTATTTGGAAATTGAATTTGAAAAAGGTACTCCAGTCGGGATTGACGGCAGCAGGCTCTCTCCCGTAGAACTGGTAAAACTGGCCAACCAGGTGGGAGGCCAGCATGGCATCGGCCGGATAGATCTGGTAGAGAACCGCCTGGTGGGCATGAAATCTCGGGGGGCATACGAGACCCCCGGGGGCACCTTGCTGGTCCAGGCCCATCGCGAACTCGAATCCATCTGCCTCGATAAGGAAACTCTGAGAATCAAGGATCAATTGGCTCTCAAGTACGCCGACTTGGTTTACAACGGGCAGTGGTTTACTCCGTTGCGAGAGGCCCTGGACGCATTTGTCGCAGCCACTCAGCAAACGGTAAGCGGCACGGTTCGGTTGAAATTGTTCAAGGGCAACATTATTGTTTCCGGCAGAAGATCTCCCTACTCCCTCTATCGAGGCGACCTGGCAACCTTTGGGCAGGAGGGCGTTTACAACCAGAAGGAAGCCGAGGGATTTATTAACTTGTTTGGACTACCTCTCAAAGTTCAGGCTCTCTTAAAGCGCGACCAGAGTTGAGCCGACCGTTCCGAGGCAATCTCACATGAAAACTTGGGGAGGCCGGTTTACCCAGCCCACAGACGCCGCCTTTGAACGCTTCAACAGTTCCTTTGGGATTGACCAGCGACTCATCTTCGAAGACATCGAGGGATCGCTGGCCTATGCTGCAGCCCTGGAAAGAGTGGGGATCTTGACCAGCGAAGAGTTAAAGCAGATCAGTAAGGGCCTGGTAGAAATTAAGCGGCAGGTTGAGAAGGAGCCTGAACGGCTGAAGCAGCAAAAAGATGAGGATGTGCACACCTACGTCGAAAGGTCCCTCTTTGAATTGATCGGGGACGCGGCATATAAGCTTCACACCGGCCGTAGCCGGAACGATCAGGTGGCTCTGGACATGCGGCTGTTCCTAAAAAGAGCCATTCTTAGCGTGCAGGTCGAGGTTAAGAAGCTCTGCCGTGAACTCGTTGAACAGGCTAGGTCCCATTTGGACGTGGTGATCCCCGGGTACACCCACCTTCGCAAGGCCCAGCCTCTTTTATTTGCCCATTACGTACTCGCTTATTTCGAGATGTTCCGCAGAGACTATGAGCGCTTGCATGACTGCTACCGGCGAACCGACACCATGCCCTTGGGCTCAGGGGCACTGGTGGGGAACGGCTTTCCAATTGACCGAGAAGCACTGCGTAAGGAACTGGGCTTTGCCCAGTTGACACGTAACAGCTTGGATGCGGTCAGCGACCGGGATTACCTGGTAGAGTTTAGTGCGGCGGCGGCCTTGATTTTGACTCACTTAAGCCGGATGTCGGAGGACTTGATTATCTATTCATCCTCCGAGTTCGGTTTCCTGGAGTTATCCGACACGGTGACCACAGGCAGCAGCATCATGCCGCAAAAGAAGAATCCGGACTCTCTGGAATTGGTGCGCGGCAAGACCGGCCGGGTATACGGAAATCTCGTTAGCCTTCTGACTCAACTCAAGGGGTTGCCGCTGGCGTACAATAAGGACCTGCAGGAAGACAAGGAATCCGTATTCGACACTCTCGACACCGCGATGGATTGCTTGCTGGTGGCTCAGCTTGTGGTTCGGACCTTGAAAGTCAACCGGGAGGCCACCCAGAATGCCGTACGAACTGGGTTCCTTAATGCCACGGATCTGGCCGATTACCTGGTCCGCCGCGGGATACCTTTCCGAAAAGCCCATGAGTTGGTAGGCAGAATCGTTCTGCACTGCGAGGCCAAACACATCGAGCTCCAGGACTTGTCAATGGAAGAATATACTTCTTTTAGCCCCTTGATCGGGGAGGATGTTTATCCGGCGCTAACCCTTGAGAATAGCCTCAATGCAAGAACTCTGGTGGGTGGCACTGCTCCTCTTCGTGTCCAGGAGGCCCTTGCCGAAGCGGAGAAGTTTCTAAACAATCTCCTCCGCTAGGAACTGACTGTCTCCGAACTGCCAGGTGCTGTATGGCTGTTGTTCAACTAGCCCGCAGGTGGAAGAACGATTGACCCAAGGTAGCACCATCAGCAAACTCCGCAAGAAAGGACAAAAATGAATTCGCTGAGTTGGAAAGTTGACGGCACCCAGATTCTCGCCCCGAGAGCTTACCTCGCATCTGCTGCGGCGGCAGGCATTAAGAAGGAAGATGGAAGGTTGGATGTTGGGATCGTCTATTCCACGCGGCCGTCCATTGCAGCCGTTCGATTTACGACCAATGTTGTGAAAGCGGCCCCCCTTCTGGTGTCTCGAGAACATCTGGAGAACTCGGGGGGTGAAATTCGGGCGATCATTGTGAACTCAGGGAATGCTAATGCCTGTACGGGAGATCAAGGACTGGCAGCAGCCCGGGAAATGTGCGAAATCGCGGCTAGAGTCGTGACGATTCCGCACGAACAGATTTTAGTCTGCTCTACCGGCGTGATCGGAGTCCCCCTTCCCGTTGAACGCATTGAAAAGAAAGTAGACGAATTAAGAAGGGGGCTCAATGAAAAGGGTCTGGATGGAGTATCCAGGGCAATCATGACCACTGACACGGTTCGCAAAGTATGCACAGCTGAAACTCGCCTGGGCGAAATCCCTGTTCGCATCAGTGGCATGACCAAGGGAGCTGGGATGATTCATCCTCGGATGGCGACCACACTGGCCCTGGTCGTTACAGATGTGTTTATAACCCGATCGCTTCTGGAAGATGCATTGACTGAGGCTTGCGAGAGGAGTTACAACCGCATCAGTGTGGATGGTGATACCTCCACTAATGATACTTTGATCGTCATGGCTAATGGGGCTTCTCGCGCCATTCCTATTCAAGAGAAGAACGAAAGATACCGGGGTTTCACTGAAGGCTTGACTCAAGTCTGCCAGTGCCTCGCCCGACAGATCGTGCGGGACGGTGAAGGGGCAAGTAAATTCGTTGAGATTGATGTCTGCGGAGCGGAGAACGAAGCCGCTGCCACACGCGTAGCCCGAAGTATTGCCAACTCACCCCTCGTCAAAACCGCCATGGCAGGAGAAGATGCCAACTGGGGACGCATCCTGTGCGCCGCTGGATACTCAGGAGTGCCCTTCGATCCGGATCGAGTCGAAATCCGCATCGGGGATCTTCTAGTCTGTCAGAATGGCACTGGAATCGAGTTTGACGAGCTACAAGCCAAACAAATTCTTAGCCAACGCGACATTCAAATCCATTTGGATCTGAAATCCGGAAACGCATCTTCAGTCATGTGGACTTGCGACCTCACCAAGGAGTACATCCACATTAACGCCGATTACCGTACTTAACCCGCAAGCCGGGCTCTGATCGTTCAACAGGCCTTGCTGATGCAAGTGATACGGGCTCAGACCTTAATGAATGCCTGCACTCGACACTCTGCAAGGACCATTGGCAAGAGGGGTCCTTTCTTATCCACGCCAGAATTGGAGCATATCGGCTGCAACGCGGTCGCTCCGAAAGGAAAACTGCCGATGAGCCGCAATAGGAACCGACGGGAAATTCTGCAATCACTCTCAGTGGCGATGATCGCCGGGAATCGGCTTCTGGCAGCGACTGCCAGGGCCACGGTCGCCACACCCTCAGCCAGGTGTACTGTGCTCAATCACCGCGGAGAGCCTTTGGGTCCCAGGGAGTTCAGTCGCTTTCACACCTGCGATTTGCTGATGCGACCGTTTACGGTAGAAATGCAGTTCGAGGCGGGTGAAGCCGCGTTCCAGCCTCCGGAGAAGCCGTTTCGCATCGCTCTGCCAATGACCGTGCCGGGCTTCGGCCAGGTGTTCGTGTATGCCGACAACCGGGGCCGCGGCTATACCGCACGGTCGTTTTACGAGAAGCCTCTGCTGCTGAACTACGAATTTGCGGTGGACCGTCTGGCAACAGTTCACAGGCTGTTGGAAGAATGTCAGCGCTCCGGCATCACTTTTTCCGCGGCCGCCCGTCAGCATGTCGAAAAGGCCAAGGCTTTGCTCGAACAGTCGGGGGGTCAGGCTCAGGATCGTCCGACTCACATGGGAGTGCTGACACAGTCATTGTGCGAGTCGCTTTGGGCTGGCGAAATGATCGTGACCGAGCGCGCGGAGCAGATGATCGCCCGAAACGGCCCGCGTCCCGGTTTTTTGTTCGGGTGTAATGCTGAAGGTCCCCGTCGGCGCAACCCGCAAATCGTCAAACGGTTCGCGGCACTGTTCAACTTCGCGACGCTGGCGTCGTTTTACCGCGCGCAGGTAGAGCGCGTGCACGGTCAGCCGGATTTCTCGGGCGCTAAGGGGTTGCTCGAATGGCTTGACCGCACGAAGATCGTCACAAAGGGCCATCCGTTGATCTTCCTGGTGCCAAATGCCACGCCCGATTGGCAGCGCAATCTATCTTTTGAAGAGACCAGGAAAACCTGCCTGCAACATGTGCGTGATTCGATTCTGAAGTTCCGTAACCGCATCCACATTTGGGACGTGATCAACGAAGCGCACGTTCAACCAGACAACGAGCCTGGGAACGAGATGCGGGGGTTTACCAAGGAACAGAACGTGGAACTCACCCTCGCCGCGCTAAAGACAGCACGCGAAGCGGACCCCACGTGCTTCCGCGTCGTCAACTCAACCGGGACCTGGTGCGACTACTACATGGCCCGCCAGCCCGCTCCCTGGCAGCAAAGCGTGTACGACTACCTGAAAAGGGTCCAAGAAGGCGGCAACGATTACGAAGCCGTCGGACTGCAATACTATCACTCCGGCCGCGACATGCTCGAGTTCGAACGCAATCTGGAGTCTTTCAGGGGATTTGGCAAGCCCATCCACATCACAGAGCTTGGCTTCTCATCCTCTTCGGACAACGTAACAAAGAGTGAATGGTGGGGAGGCGGCGTTGGTGGCGCCAAAATACTCTGGCGCGGTGAAAGGTTTACCGAAGAAACACAGGCTCAGTGGTTCGAGACATTCTACAAGATCGCCTTCAGCAAACCTTTCGTAGATGCGATCACGTGCTGGGACTTCACCGATCCCGGTTTCATTCCGAACGGCGGTTTGCTGCGTGCCGACTCCACTCCGAAAGCTTCCTACGAGAGACTCTTGGCTCTGCTGACGAAATGGAAGGATCAGGGAATCCTGGCCAGTGTTGGGGGACAGACCGATGGCAGAAGAGGAGAAACAAAATGAAAATACCTCCTTGCCTTGTTTTTCTCTTCTGCGTGTTTCCTATAGCAAATAACCTTTCTGCTCAACCAGTATCAGCGCCGAGAAATGCCAGCCTTTCTCCTGACCAGGAGGAGGAGAACCTAAATGTCTTTCATCAATGGATTAGATGGAATAATCCAGGGAGCCTGTTGATCAATCATCTGGTCAAGCAAGCATTTGATTATTATGAGAAAAGAGACACAGAGATAGCGAAGTTAAAGACCGAGAACGATTGGCACAGCAGGCAAAAGTGGGTAAAGGGCAAACTATTAGAGATGGTCGGCCCTTTTCCTGAAAAAACGCCACTTCATCCTCGAATTACTGGTGTTCTGCAAAAAGGGGGCTATCGGGTTGAGAAGATTATTTATGAGTCGATGCCGGATTTTTATGTGACGGGTTGTCTTTTCATACCTGACGGGATTAAGGGAAAGGTACCGGCAATACTGAATGTTATCGGACATAATCAGGAAGCCTTCAGGGCGGAGCTATATCAGATTCTGATCCATAATCTGGTCAAGAAAGGGATCATCGTCTTCGCAATAGACCCGCTGGGGCAGGGAGAGCATGTTCAGTATTTTGACCCTAAGAATAACTTCTCTTCGATAGGATATACCGTCATCGAGCATTGCTATTTCGGGAATCAATGCTTTCTATCCGGCTCTTCTGCTGCAAAGTATTTTATCTGGGATGGTATGAGGGCCATCGATTATTTACTAACTCGAAAAGAAGTTGATCCCGGGAGAATCGGAGTTACGGGATTCTCAGGGGGAGGGACGGTGACGTCCTACGTGGCTGCATTTGACGACCGGGTGAAGGTTTCGGTGCCGTGCAGTTGGGCCACTGCATCGAGAAGACAGCTGGAGACGAAGGGAGCGCAAGATGCCGAAACAATTTTCTTGCATGGAGTTGCAGAGGGGATAACCTTTGAAGATCTTCTGGAAGTCAGAACTCCAAGACCGACACTGATGACGTTTACATCACGAGACGAATATCTCTCCCTGCAGGGGGCCCATGAAGCCTATAGAGAAGCAATAAAAGCTTATGAGGTGTATGGCAGAAAGGAGAATCTGGAGATTGTTGAAGATGATTATAAACACTGGATGACTCCGAAAATAAGATTGGCGATTTATAAATTCTTTATGAAGCATTTCAATCTTTCAGGCGATCCTGCAGAAGAAAAGGTCGAGATATGATCAAATGAAGAATTGACAGTAACCCCGACCGGGCAGATCTCGACATCCTTGGGTGGCGCCACGGTGTTTTCTGTGAATAGAAGCGAAACTGCAACCCTGATTGAGAATCTCGAGACATCCAGAAGAGACATTTCGAAACATCTTAACAAAGTCAGAATCAAGGCCAAGGAACTCTCAGGATATTCTGCTCCCATAGGTGAGGAGAGGGAGCCGTTTATTAATGGCAGGTATCAGAGAGAAGGATATTCTGTGGGAAAGTATGCAATTCGCGGTGAGGGGGATTATGCCATTCCTTTCCTCCTGTTTGTGCCAAATGACAGTATAGATAAACATCCTGCCTTGGTTTATCTTCATCCCAAGGGAAAGATTACTGAGGCAGGCCCAGGAGGCGAGATAGAGAAATTAGTCAAAAAGGGATACATAGTTGCCGCGACGGATGTGTTGGGAGTCGGTGAAACTAAAAATACTGCAGCGAGGGGTTTAACGGATGGATATACTGCCGTATTAATTGGCAGAAGTGTGGTTGGTATTCAGGCCAGTGATATTGTAAGAGTGGTTGCCTATTTAAGGAGCCGCAGGGACATTGACCCTGGTAAGGTTGGTGCGGCCGCCATCAATGAGATGTGCCTTCCCCTTCTTCATGCTGCTGCCTTTGAACCTTCCATTGATAATATTGCACTGATCGGTTCACCAATTTCATATCGGTCAATCGTCATGAACAGGTTCTATAAGATTGGCCTGACGAAACGCGAAGGAGAGAGCAAAGAGCATCCTTATGAGGTTGATTTCTCCTGGGGGATTGCCGGCGTATTGACGGCCTACGATTTGCCGGATCTAATCGGGTGTGTGGCACCCAGAAAAGTCGCATTGGCACAAGTAAGGGACCAGATGCTTGAACCGGCACCAGTGGAATTGGTCAATCAGGAATTGGAGTTCCCGCGTTCGGTTTATTCTCTAAGAAGTGCACCAGGAAACATGAAAGTCATATCATTTGACGAAAGTCTTGCTTCAATTATGGAATGGTGTTTTGAATGAGGTAATTCATGAGGAGCACCATTCCTACTAGATCCAACGACGTACTTTTGTGCAATACCGTTCGTACTCCCCTTGAAATACATCTCGCAGCCGTGCTTCTTCGACGGGGATTACGATCCAATTGAGGTAGGCAACCGTTAGAGGTAGAAGCAAGACAGGCCACACCTGCCTTAGAATCCCGGCCTCTCCGAGATACGCGACAGCGAGGCCCACATACATCGGATTTCGACTCAGGCGAAAGGGTCCCCATGTGACCAGCTTGGCAGATAGCTTCCCCGGGATCGTGGTAGTGCGCACCCCATGAAATATGAGCCAGCTCCAGCCGGCAATCACCGCACCAATCATGAACAGCACGCCACCCGCAATGCCGCTGCCAAATGACCCCCCGGGATGGACCTTGCATGGAATCACCCACTGCATGCCTGCGCCGAGAAGGTAAGTCAAGACGAATACCCATGGAACGGGAACGCGCATCAGGAGCCGAAAGGGGTTCTCCATTTTCTTCTGTTGCACGGGGATCATATGCTTCTCTTGAAAATTACTGGGGGTGACCGGCGAATCTATCTTGATAACGGACCCGCAGGGGCTGGTCATCAGGGAGATTGACCGAGTCCACTCCGTCTGGTTCTGTCCTATATGAGTCCGAGTTTTTCACCTCTTCCAAGCAGGGCCATAGATTCCTTGACACGCTTCGCTCTCGTCCCCGGCTTTTTCGCGCTGGCGATCCAGCCAATAAAATGCCTCTGGTAAGTCGGCACAAGCAATTCAAAGAAATCCTTGGCCTTTTTATTCCGCGCCAGGGCTTCCAACAAATCTTGAGGAACGTCCATGTTGATTACGGGCCGGGGGGCCATGTCCCAACTTCCCAACTTTTTTGCTGCCTCAATCTTCGCCAGGCCGAATTCAGTCATCCTGCCCTCTTTGATGATTTTCTCCACTCGCTTTTTGTTTGTGTTGGACCAACGGCTGTCGTCCTTTCTGGGAGTGAACTTCCTGCAGTACTTATTGCCATCGATCCGCTTAATGATGCTGTCGATCCAACCGAAGCAAAGAGCCTCCTCCACGGAATCCTCGTATCCAAGTGTCGGTCTGCCCGCCTCCTTCCTGTAAAAGACCAGCCAGATTCCGTTTTTTTCCTTATCGCGGTTCTCGGCCAACCACTTTCGCCATTGGCCTCGAGTTGAGACGTGGACTTGTTTCATATAGAACATTTTCCACTCACTGGCGCGCTGTTGGCGGCACATGTCCAGGAGTGGGCGTGGTAGGCTGGGCAGCCTGGGGCGCGACCCAAACGCCGATTGCTAAGATCTTTCCACTTTCTCTACTCGACTCCAAAGGATTTCAGCGATCAGGGGGGCGCGCCTTGGGAACGCTTGGGATTAGGCTCCCTAACGGAGTCAGTTGAGATGGAGTGCGTGGGTTCCCTTGCCACGATTGCATTCTCTGCATAGCGTCCAGAGATTCGACTCTTCCGTCAGACCCCAGTCGGACACGGGCATTCGATGATCGACCTCGAGACGGACGCCGGGCTCTGACGCCGCCGACCGGCCGCACACACAACAGCGGAAGTGATCACGGCGGAGGATGAGATAGCGCAGCTGGAAGGTAAGCTTTGCCCGTTCTGTCGCCATCCATTCTTCGGTTGGTCCGACGCTGCCGGTTGACCCCGGGGAGGAGCCTTCCTGTGTCAATAGCGGTGAGGGTGACGAAAGAGTTGCCGCGGCGCTGGAAAGAACATCACGAGCATACGCTAGGCTCTGTTTGATGTTTATCACAACGCGGGGATCCGCGCTTGCAGATGTGGCGGTGGCTGGGGACAGGTCTTTGTTTCGGAACTTCCTGTAGTCGTGAACCCACGTCCGGCCAAGCACGACCTGGCCCGTGGCGTCGTGACCCTTGGCATAGGGATCGCGGTAGCGCCTCCAGTGCCCTGCAACGGCGAAGCTGAAGTGGGGCGCGGTCCATTGGCGTGCCGGTCGTGTCGCGGTGCGGATGACGCGAATGCTCTTGACGATGCGAAAGACAGGTCCTGTTGAAACAGGACGGACTTGGGGACGCCCTGGCGCAGCGCCCAGCGAGGCGTGGCGATCGGGACCCGCGGGAACAGAATCGGTGACGACAAGGTCGTACATGAACTCGAAGTACTGGGGAAGGTGAAGTGCGAGGCGGGCAAGCTCAAAGAGTCCCGCCCACTCGCC
>DATKMG010000361.1:0-13429 GCA_035541995.1 Terriglobia bacterium | reverse complement strand
CGCGAAATCATACCCGCCGCAATCGTCTCAACGCTCGACTCGGAAAGCGGGATTTCTCGCAATAGAAGTGCCTTAGCCTGCTGCAATTCATCCGCAGTGGGCGGCGCCTGCTGCATGTCTCTCAAGTCATGCCTAACGATGCCATGCACCTTGGACACGTTGGGCGGGTCGCAGGCGTACTGAACCTCGTAAACCCCCCGAGTCTTCCCCATTTTGAAGGAAGACGACACGAAATACACCAATCCGGCATTTTCGCGCAGATCCCTGTAAAATCGAGTCGCGTAAAAGCCTCCGCCCAGAACGTGGTTGCCGGCCTCGAGAGCATAATAGTCGGGATTGAAGCGGTTCAGGCCCACGGTTTCCGCCAACGCGACCTGGTCCTGAACCCGGCTGGAGTCCGGCACGGAAGTTGCCGTCGCACGATTGAGCGGCACCGGGGGCAGATCCGTCTCCGGTTTGGCGCCGGCGGCCTTCCAATCGCTGAAGTACCTTCCGATGACGGTCTTGGCCTCTTCCACCGTGACCTTGCCTATCACAACAATGGTGGTCAAATCAGGGCGAAAGACACGCTGGTAGTAATTTCTGACGTCCTCGAATGCCAACGCTGACACGCTGGCCGGGGTGGCATGGCGCAAGCTCGGGTCGTTCTTGGGATAGAGAGCGGCGTTGAGGGCCTGGCGCCTCAGAAAATCGGGACTTTCCAGCTCACCCGCAGTAGCCGCGGCCAGTTGTTGCCGGACAGTCTTAAAAGCCGGCTCCGGCAAGGCCGGATTCAGTTCGTTGTCGGCGAGCAACTGAACCCCCTGGTCAAACTGCGAGGGCAAAACTCTCAAGGAAAAAGAGACACCTGCAGACTCGCTCGCGCCCGCGTCGTCGAGAGCTTTCTGAAAGGAGAGCCGATCGAGGGTCTTTGTGCCGTATGCAAAGAGCTGATTGAGGACACTGTCCACACCTTCCTTGCCCATCGGCGTTTCCAGGTCGGGATTGTTCTTGATCTGACCCCATACACTGACTGTGTTGCTGACCGACTCGGGTTGGACGATGAGCTTGACGCCGTTCGATAACGTTGCGACGGTCGGACGCACATGGGATTCAGGAACAGACAGCCGCTTGAGAGGCATCGACGCCCACTCCGGTAGCGCCACCACACGGGTCTGCTTTGGCGCCAAAGATTCCCGACCGCCGAAGGAACTGGACGAACGCGGCTTTCCGGAGGGTTGCGGGGTCAGAACGGCAGTTATGGCGTGGTCCAGCGCCAGGTACTGCCGCGCCACCCGGTTCACATCGGCCACGGAGGTCTTCTCGATGGCACGGACGTCATCTTCCGGCGACTGGCGGCCCTCCACCGCTACCGCCTGTGACCAGGCCATCGCCAGCCCCGAAACTGAGTTCTTTTGGAATTCGGACTCGACAATCTCATGGAGCTTCGCGGCCTGGATCAGGTCGGGCGGCAGGCCGTTCCTGACGTCATCCGCGAGGATCTTCTCAGCGTGGCTGACTAGCCCAGGCCCGTCTCCTCCCTTGGGATAAGCAACCATCGCATAACCCAGACTCGCTTCGGGGAGGCTCGACAGGGAGAAGCCCGCGAACAGGGCCTTCCCCTCCGGAACCAGGGCATACAAAGTACCGCGCTGGCTGCTCAGCACGTCGGCAAGTAATTGGGTCGCTGCAAAGTCTTGGCTATCCGATCCCGGCAGACGGAAGGAAACGACTGCCAGTCCGTATGGAAGGTCAGTTGTAAGTGCGAGCGATTTTCCCATTACGGTCTCCAGGTTAACCTTGGGCCGCTCGGGGAGGGACTTGGCGGCAATGTCTCCAAACAGCCTCTTGACCGCCGCCAACACCTTTTCTGGTTGTACGTCACCTGCAATCACCAAGATGGCGTTGTTGGGCGCATACCATGACTCATAAAACTCATGGAGCATTTGTCCGGTGGTGTTGTCGAATGAAGGTCGCGTGCCGAGCCCGTCGTGAGCGTAGGGCGTTCCCCGAAACATGGCCTCCAGCAACTGGGTGTAAAATACATATTGCGGATTGGAGAGATCCTGTGCCACCTCTTGCTCAATGGCGGGGCGCTCCGCGTTCCAAAGTTCGTCCGTGTCAAGGACCCCTCGCATTCGGACTGCCTCAAGATGCAAGGCAACATCCAGGTCTTCTGCCGGGACGGTAAAGAAATACTGGGTCACTCGCTGCTGGGTATCGGCATCAAACATGCCACCCATGGCAGCCGAAATGTCGGCCAGTTGGTCCGCCGAAAGGCCGGGGCTTCCGCGAAACATCATGTGTTCCTGGGCGTGAGCCATACCAGGATATCCTGGGGGTGCCTCGTTGGAACCGACCCGATAGTTCAACACCGTCGTCACAACGGGGGCCAGGGCATTGGGCACGACCACGACATGCAGACCATTTTCCAGTATGGCGCGGACAACGCTGGAACCCTGTTCCGCTTCGCGGCTTCTTATAGCTGGCAGGGTCGACAGGAATAAGGTCGTTAGGCTGGTGATCAAGGGTAATCTTGCTCGATGCAACCAATAGCCCAACGACTTGAGGTGGCGCCTTTCTCGCATAATGATTCACCTACTGAGCCCCCATTGTCAGACCTGCGTATTAGAGTCTATTCTCATGCCTTTCGTGTCTACAGCGGCCTCACGCTGCTGCAGGCTTGCCGGAATTGACTGAATTCAGCGTCACCTCTCTACGCTCCTAGCCTTTCGAATCCAAAGGGTAGTGACAAGAGCGGGTCTACCATCCCGTGCTCGTCACCGCCCAAGAACCGCTTCTGAAGGGGGAAACCGTTCCTTCCCCTGACTATTGATCACTGTCCCCACCCTCAGTCTCCGTCGGGGAGATGACGATAAAGGCTCCATTCCCTTGCCGGTTGAGGCGTACTAGAGTATCCCCCTTGGCTTGGGCGGCCAACCGCTCGAAATCTGCCACCGTGCGCACGGGCTGGCGGTTGATCTCTTCGATGACATCCCCCTGGCGTAAACCCGATTGTGCCCCCGGGCTCGTCGGATCCAGGTCGCTGATGGCCACTCCCTGGGTGTGGGCCGGAACCCCCAGTTGTTCACGTAAATCCGCAGTGAGGTTCTGGACGGTAATGCCCCGCAGAGTGCCCTGTGCCCGTGGCTTGCCCAGACCGGCATGCACCCCCAAGCGTGACGGACGCTCGCCGATCGTCACCTTCAGGCTCAGCGGCTTGCCGCCCCGCAGCAGGTCCAGTGTCACCACCGATCCCGGATCCGTCTCCGTCACCAGGGCAATCAATTGGCCTGAGTCGGACACCGACTGCCCGTTGTACTTGCGGATCACGTCGCCGTTCTTGAGGCCCGCCTTGTCGGCCGGCCCTTCCGGCGTGACATTCTGCACTAACGCCCCCGACGTGTCCGGCACTTCAAAGGCATGGGCCAGGCTTTCGTTCAAACTTTGAATCTCCGCCCCCAGGTACCCCCGCCTTACCTTCCCGGTCTTGACCAGGTCTTCCATGACATGCCGGGCCATGTTGATGGGAATGGCAAAACCGATGCCAATAAATCCCCCTTCACCTCCTGGACCCGACTGACCGCTCAAGATGGCTGTATTGATTCCTACTACCTGCCCCTGCACGTTCACCAGCGCCCCGCCCGAGTTCCCGGGATTAATGGGGGCATCGGTTTGAATGAAGTTTTGAATGTCCTCAATCCCTCCTTCGGACCGGTTCAGTGCGCTGACCGCCCCCCGGGTGACCGTGAAGTTCAGCCCGAACGGGTTCCCAAAGGCCATCACGATATCTCCCACGTGCAATTGCGAGGAGTTCCCCAGCGAGGCTGTGGGCAATTCCTTGGCCTCAATCTTCACCACTGCCACATCGGTCTGCGGATCGGCCCCCACTACCTTGCCTGTGAAGGTCCTCTTGTCTGACAGCATCACCTTAAAGGAGGTGGCATTCTTGATGACATGGTTGTTGGTAAGAATATACCCGTCAGCCGTTACCAGTACCCCGCTGCCCAGCGCATGCTCACGTTGTTCCCGCGGGATCTGGGCCTGGTTCCCAAAAAACTGACGGAAAAACGGATCCATGAAAAAGGGCGACAGCTGCACCTTGACCACTTGAGTAGATTGAATCGATACGATCGCCGGGGTCATGGACTGCGCAATCCGCTCGTATGCCTTGTTGAGAGTTTGCAGGGCATTGATTTCCGAACCATCCAGTGCCTTGCCCTCCGCCAGTACAAAACGAGAGTGGCTACCTCGGTACAAGTAGAATGCCGCGAGAGCAACCGCGCAGGATAGACCAATGAGTGTCAACCTGATTCCCCATGAATTCTTGTCACGAAAATGTCTGTTGCTGAGACTCATTACACATTCTCCTTTCTGAACGGACGCGTCCTGGGCCAGACCTGACAATTTCACTACTTGTTTTCCTTCACCTTGGGACATTGGTGGAAGAACTTGCCGGGCTGTTGTTCTGGTGAATCAGCCGAGGCGGACGGTGGAAAGACTCCCACATTGTTGTGAAAGCGAGTCGGCCTGTAGCTCGCTGGACCGGGCTGACATCCATTGAAACGTTTTTCCCCGGGTCATTGTCCGGTCCATTGGAACTAGAGAGCCTTCTTGAAAAAGTGCGCTACCTTCTGGCCTGCCTGCTCTGAGTAGTAAACCGTCACCTTGGCGGACTTCTCCGCTCCCTCAGTGATATCTTTGCCACCATCCTCTGCTGCGTGGTCGGCTATGCGAAAGGTCTCGTTCGAGCCATCCGCAGTCTTGACGGCGAGGGTCTTCGCCCCTCGATCCAGCTGCGTAACGATGCCCTCCGCGGTCTTCAAGCCATCCTCGCCCACGTGGTCCACTTCCTCTGCGGTCTCTTCGGTCCCCCTGCCACTGTAGTGCACTACCACTGCACTCCCTTCCTTCAGTCCGCGAAAGGCGTCTTGGGTCGCTGCACCTGCTTTCTCGGTTCCATGGACTATGGTCCGTGTCGAAACATGAAAGGTGTGTTCAGCACCGTCTACCGTTTTGACAACGATTATCTTTGCTTTGTGGTCAATCTTTTCGATCTTGCCTTCCACCGCTGTGACTGCAAAGGCAGTGGTGCAAAGGACCAGGAACATGATGCCAACCAGCGCACCTTTGATCATGAGATACCTCCAATCTAGGTCTTGGATCTATTACTCTTTATTGTCTGACCCACTTCTTGATTTGGAAATTGTCTGCTTTACCCACGCTCTCCCACCGATTCTTCTCCTCATCCTGGACGGCCAGGATGAACGCGGAGAGGGCTAGCCCACTCTCATCCGGGAACTGTGAAGAAATTGAAAAGAGCCTCCCTCCGGCGACGAGCGTGCGCAGGAACGCTCGCTCCTGCCTGGTGGAACACGCGTTCCCAGCTATGGATTCAGGATCATGGTGAGTCAGGCTCGTTGTCATCCAATTCTTTCACAGCTCCCAATCGAGGGGATATCCGGGCCATACAACCATAGCCTTTTGGTCCTGACAAACATCCGGCATGGGGGGATTAATATGATATTAGGCGGTCCCTCAGAAGCTAACCTGCCCCCCGCAAACCCCAACTAGGGAAAGACAACAAACAATTTAGTCGCCCCAGCATTAGAAATGTGTAAGGAAATAATTAGGATTTTCTTAAGGCCTCAAGACAGGCGGACGGGTTATGGCGATTCGCTAAAGATTCTGAAGCCGGCCGCGAGGAGGCTCACGAGTGCGTACCAGGTCTATGCCACCCTGGTGGACAAGTACCCGCGCCCGATTCCTAAGCCCATAGAGAACCTACGCCCCGCCCGCGAAACCTGTGAGCAATGCCACTGGCCCCGGAAGTTCTTCGGGGAAGTCGAGCGGGATTATCATCACTTTCTGCCGGACGAAGAAAATTCCCCGTGGACCATCCGGATGCTGGTAAAAATCGGGGGAGGCGACCCCAGCTTTGGACCAGTCGGCGGCATCCATTGGCCGACCGACACCGACCATACTCCCATTGACTCCATTGATGTGGCCTTGGCAATTCCCTGGCTGAAAGAAGCGATTCGCAAGAGTGCTTCCTGGGTGCCGGGCTGCTCCAGCCAGCTAACATTATGAATCTGAACAACAGCGCGTGCCAGGATGACCCCTCCCGCATCGCCCAAATTGGTAGTGATTTATTCCAGTGACTCTACTACCGGGGGACTTCTTTTCTACTTCCTTTCAGACGTCATAGATCAGGGGGGTTTTGATTCCACATCTCCTCTCGCGGGGTTCTAGCCGTCAGCCCGCGTAAACACTGGAGTCAATTGCAGGGGTCGTCTTGATAATGTCTCCGGCCCTGGCTACCTCTCCGTCGACACCATAGACGATCAGCAAGATCTTGTCGTCCTTGACGGCAGATTCGTATCCGCGCACATTTTCTTTGGGGATTTCCATCCCGTATAATGCGGCGCCCAAAGCGCTGAGCCCCCCCACGACTGCGGCGTCTTGCAGGCCCTGCAGGATCCAGCCTTCCAAAGGCCCGGCTACCAGAATGCTGCCCAGGCCTGGAATCACAAAAAACGCCCAACCCGCCAGTACCTTCCAGATGTTCCCCCAGGAGTTGCCCGTTTCACTCCAGCATTTCATCTGATCGCCCACCCTGTAGTATCCAACAACCTGTTCCTCAGTGTGGAGATCCTTACCGACCACCGAGACCTTCCTCATGTCGAATTCCGACCTGAGGAGTGAGGTGACGGCTTCGGCTGCCCCCTGAAGACCATCATAAACCACCACCAATGTGTTTCTCTTAAACATGCCGCTTTGCACCTTGCATGGATTTTCCGGGCTTGATGGCATCATCGAGAACCCCCGCCAGAATTGGGCCTCACAGGTCAGGTTGGATGGAGGACACCCTGCCCCAGCTTTCGCCGCTGCTACCATCTCGATCCTCTTGTCCGGTCAACCTGCCACATGGGCCTCGGAGAATGCCGGCCGCCTGCCCACCTGGGTCAGTGTTTCCAGAATGCGCTCCGGCCTTCCCCAATCGCACCACAGGACCGCCGTCATCTCCACAATCGCCACCTGATCGGGAGTGCGCTCCAACAAATGAGTTGAGAAATTGCGGGCCGGCATGACTTCATAGATGGCATCCAGAACGCTTCCCTCATCGGAGGTGCCAATGGCCTCGACGTGAGCGTCAAACAGGCTCATGATCTCTGGAAAGCAATTCCATCCCATCTTCCATAGCGTTTCCAGGCGGGCTGCCAGGACCAATGTATTCCAGTATGCTCCTGCAGCCATGGCTTTGCGGCACTCTTCCGCCGTGGGCTTCTCTACGAAACTTCCCGCTGCAAGTATGCGATGCCCGTTTTTCCAGGCTAGATGGCGCCCCGCCTCAACCCATCCGTAATCCGGTTCGAGCCGATGCGGCGAGACCCCCAGCAGAAACAGCCAGTGCTGTGTCTGTTGAGCCGCGTCTATGGCGACCCTCACGATTTCCAGGAACCGGTCTTCGGGATACACAAAATGATCGGAAGGAAAGAGAACCACTGTCGCATTCGGGTCCCGAGCCTTGATATGGGCTAGCGCCAGGAATATTCCGGCGGCGGTATCCCGGTTCTTTGGTTGGGGAATAACCCTACCTGTCTTTGTTGCGGTTAACTGCGCCTGCGCTTCATTCTGGTGCTCCTTCGCCACTATGATGATCTTGCGTTCCGCTCGACTGATCTGATCGGCCCGGTCCACGGTGTGCTGGAACATAGACCGGCTTCCTACAAAGGTACAATACTGTTTGGGCTTGTGGCGCCCCAACCATCGCTCTGTGAACGGCCACAGCCGCTCGCCTTCTCCCCCGGCCAGAATGACGGACCAGGGCGAGTCTTTCTTGTTCTCCCAATTCATGGCAACCCTTTCCACACTACGGGTAAATCAGTTTTCTTCAATTCTGGGATGGATTCTCAACGCCCCTGGACCTGTGAAGAAGCGGGCTGGGCAGGGACTCAGACTGAAACTCTTCCGAAATACCCTCGCAGCAGGCTCAGGCTCTTGAGACTATCTCAACGCCTTGCGGCTGCAGCATTCCGGCTTTTTCTCACCCCCTCCCTCCTGAAGTCACGAATGGGGGAAACCTAGTGGGACACCTCCCAAGCTGATGGTCCCCCGGTGGCGCCCGGGCAAGCAGGCGCCACCAAAACATGAATCGGTTTTCCCTACTCCTCGCCACCTTCGGTGCGATCAAAACTGACACGAGCGGTCAGCGAAGGCTGGGGAGCGGAGGCTACCGGTTCAGGACCAGGCATCTAAGCAACTTTGATGCTGACGCTTTTTCGCTTCGCCTCCTCAGTCTTGGGAAATCGAATCTGAAGTATCCCGTCCTTGAACGTGGCCTTTATCTGATCCGCCTTGACTTCGGCGGGCAATTCGATGCTGCGGGAAAATGATCCGTGGGAGCGTTCACAATAGTAGTAGTCGTCCTCGTGCAGATCTTCTTCTTTCTTCTTTTCCCCCCGAATGGTCAAGGTAGAGCCGGTGAGGTTTACGTCGATGTCGTCCCTGGACAGACCTGGCAGTTCGGCTTTTACAACTACATCTTCTTTCTCCTCATAAACATCCAGCAGGGGCATCATTGTGAACGCCGTTCGCGCCGCCAGCCGACGGCCTGGCCCTCGCAAGCCCCAAAAGGGCCGGTACCATACGTCATCAAACATCCGCTCCAGATCCTGTTCCCAGCGGGAAAAAAGATCGAAAGGCCGCTTGGGGGCGAGGGATTTGCTCTCTTCTGATTTTGCCATTTTCGTTTCAGTCGACATAGTTTGGCTCCTTTCCAAAGCGTATAAATACTATTGACCCTGGCTGATCCCAATCACCCGGACGCCTAGCATGGCGAAGTGATCTCCGGCCTGGAACTGACCCTCAAAATGGATTCATTACCCCCGTTGCTCAGAGGGAGGGGTAATGGATGGATTACCGGCCGATCCAACTGCCCAAGCCATGCTGGCATCCCTGGATTTCAGGTTGCCAAACAGCACCGATAACTTTAGTCGGGGAGACATTAGGAAGGCATAAGAAAAAGATTAGAATTTCCTTAGATCTTCCTGTCGATTTGGAGAGAACGTCGGACGGAATTAAGAGGTAGTTAAAGCATCAGGGGAAGGCAACACGAAGCGGTAACCCACGCAGGGTTCCGTCAACAAATAGCGAGGCCGGGAGGGGTCCGTTTCGATCTTGGTTCGAAGCTGTCGAACCACCACCCGCAGGCATTCCAGCTCGTCGCCGTAATCCGGCCCCCAGACAGCTTGCAGGAGCCTGCGATGCGATACAGGGTGGTCGGCATGGCCCACCAGAAGGCGCAAGAGTTCGAATTCCTTGGGGCTCAGATGCACACCTCCGTTGGCCTTGAGCACCTCCCGCTTCTCGAAGTCGATGTCCAGGTCGTCAAGAACCAGCCGCTTGGGTTCAGAACCCTTTGAAGCCCTGGCTCTCCTCAGGCAAGCCCTGATGCGTGCCAGTAGCTCCTCCATGGCAAACGGCTTGGTGACATAATCGTCGGCACCGGCATCCAGTACACCCACTTTGTCCTTACCCTCTTTTCTCACCGAGAGGATAATCACGGGGACAATGGAAACTCTTCGAATCTCCCGGCACGTTTCTAATCCGTCCATGCCAGGCAGATTCAGGTCTAAAAGGACCAGGTCAGGGATTTCCACGCGCAAATTTTCAAGAGCGTCTTCGCCGCTCCGTGCCTCGAGGACCTCGTAGCGGCTGGTCGTCAGGGTGACCCTCATCATCCTGCGGACCTGGGGATCATCATCGACAATCAGGATCCTAGCTTCGCTGATAGCGCCAACTCCTTGTGCAAAGGTAGAGAGAAGTGGAAAATCGACCCGGCACCCTGCCGGGAGGTGACCCCAATCCTCCCCCCATGGGCCTCAATGATCCGCCGTGCGATCGCCAGCCCCATCCCGGTGCCGGGGACGTTTGAATATGCAGTGGAACGATAATAGTCCTCAAAAATGCGGCCTTGTTCCTCTTCCGGAATGCCCAGCCCGGAGTCGACCACGCGCACCACCACTGAGTCCTCTTCTATCCCACAGGACAGAGTCACCGGGGAACCGGCCGGAGAGAACTTCACGGCGTTATCCAGCAGCTGCTTCAAAACGATCTTGACCAGACCAAAGTCAAACTCGGCCTCGGGCAGGCTCGCTGCAGACTGGACCATGACCGGTCGGCCCGCCAGCCTCGGCTCCGCCTCGCTCAGCACCGCCTCCACCAGTTCATGGATGTTGTACAGGTCTTTGTCCAGGTGGATTTTACCGGCTTCGATGCGAGCGATTTCGATCGTGTCCCCCACGAGACGATTCAGGCGATCGGTCTCTTCGTTGATCATACCCAGTATTTCCCGGTTGGAGTCATGATCTTGGGAGAGCAGACAAGTGACTCCCGCTTTGATGGAGGTCAAGGGCATCTTCAGCTCGTGGGCCAGCGAATCCAGCAGGACCGATTTGAGTTCTTCACTTTTCCGAACGGCCTCGGCCAGATGGGCTTCCTCCGTAGCATGGGCCCGCTCCAGGGATACAGCCACCATGTTCCCAATGGCCTGCAAAAGGGTGATCTCTGGTAAATTCCCGCAAACTCCCAGAGTCCCCTTGACGTGCATTCCAAGGTCCAGAAGGACTATTTTCACTTTGCTGGTCCCGGTCTGGAAGGTTGTGCCATCCCGCTCGACCTTCCGGAGTTCGTCTTCGGGAATAAGAGAACCGGCGCTGCCGGAACGATATATCTCATTCCCATCTTCCAGATAGATTGCCACTCCCTCAAACCCAAAAACCTGCTCGATCTGTTCGCAAATCCCCCGGAGGTTTTTCAACGGGTTGTGATTCTTATGGACCAGGGACTGCAACGTGTACAGTTTCTCAACTTCTTTCCGACGCAATTCCGCATGCATGGCACTCTTCTTGACGCTGGCTGAGAGCTGGCTGCCGATGATCGCCGTGGCCAGAAAGAACAGCAGGGCTACAGAGTCCTGGAGGTCCGTTACCACGATTCCACGAGGCGGCAGGAAAAAATAATCAAACCCTATGCCTCCCATAATCGAAGCCACCAGCGATTCGACAAACCCCCACTCCTTGGCGATCACCAGTGTGACCAATACCAAACTCAATGAGGCAGCGGTCCGGTTTAATTGCGGGAGATAATTACAAATCAGGATAACCACACTAATAATCGCGATCGATAAAATAATCCGGAGGGGGCGTGGAAGTGGACTGTGGAACATCGTCTTCAGTTGCGGTTAGTTACGATCCTCTTGGAAACATCACAATTCAAGATACTATTTTGAGCCCTTCGGCATGCCCTGTCAAACAACATTGCCCGGAGCGGCGCCCACAGACCCTCCTACTGGCTACCTGAAGATCGGGAAGGAACCGGTTTGCGCTTGCGTGGGGTCCCACTACTACCGGCTCCTGATGCCTGGGACTTACCAGCTCCAGTCTTGGCAGGATTCACAGAAGGGGTCGCGGACTGGAAAGTCTCTTGATCGGCGGTACCCGGGCTCTCGCCCTCCGGAGAAGTGGCATTCGTACTCCCGGAGGCTGCTTGTGCACTGACAGGCAGCCGAGGTAGCAGGGTCAAGCCGAGTGCTGCCGGGACGGTTCTTTCCAGGGAGACTCCCGGGGGAAGATTCAAGTTATCCGCTTGAAATGTGATTCGATGAGCTCCGGAATTCATCCCTTTTAAACTCACTGTGGCCACCAACTGGTTCTCATTCAGAAAGTCAAAGAGCCGTGACGCCGCGCGAAGCTGGATGGTCAACATATCCTGAGAAGGCGTGGCAATTTCCAGGCCCGTGGGGACATCCCTGAATTCAATGGGGACGGTGAAGGTCCGTACGGAGGTCCCGGTCATAAAGACCACTGCCCAGATCAATGAGGAGAGTGCAACAGCGGAGACCTTCAACTTGATGTTTCCAGAGAATCCCCCCAGCAACTTCCGACTGGACGGCAAAGAGGGTCTGAGCCTGGCACTTTCAAGGTGCTGTGCGAGTTGGAGTGCATTCCCCGTCCGGAATATCCTGGTTCCTTCCACGAGGCTGACTTCCCCTCTTTCTTCGGAAACAACGATGACTTTGGCATCTGACTCCTCGGCCAGACCTAGTGCCGCCCGATGGCGAGTCCCATAGTAATTGGGAAGGTCCTCACGGCGGGTCAGAGGTAAAAAAGCCCCAGCGCGGGCGATTCGGTTACCCGAAATGATGGCGGCGCCATCGTGGAGGGGGGAAACTTTGCGGAAAATCGCTTCAAGGATCTCCCGGGAAACTCTGCTGTCGAGGGGGACGCCCCCGGTTAACCGGTTCTCCAGAGAGTCTCTTCCGGTCAGTACAATCAAAGCCCCGCAACGGATACCGGCCAGAGCAAAAGCCGCTTCCGTAATGAGGACTCGATCCGGAACCTGGTCTGAAGATCCAAATCGCATCAATCGCCTGAAGGGATCGAAGTGGATCAAAGCCTGGCGGATTTCAGGATAATTGATGACGACCATCATGACCACGACTGCCACAGCCCCCGCGTGCAAGACCCAGGCAGTCACAATCAGGTCCAACCGGCTTGCCAGGCTGCCAGCCATGACTAGCCCTGCAATCCCGAGTAGGAACCTCAACAAGCGAGTTTTTCTTGCCCAGCTCAGCAACCCGTAGACCACTACCGAGAGCACAATGAAGTCAAAGACATTCTGCCAGCGAATTAATGGGAGCCTGAACATGTGTTGCGCTCTCCTCTCACCCGGTGTTCTCCAACCGGGGAATCACTCTGGGGTCCTTCGCCTCCCTCCAAGTCTTCATTTTACCTCACGGAATAGTTCGCTAATCGTCTTCCCTGCGATAGGATAATTAATTAAGCGCAGTTCCGCGTCAAACAGAATCTCCTTGTTGACGTCGGCAAGACTGGGGAATGCTGGCATCTTGGGATCGGCTAAGAGGCTGCGCGCGAACTAGTGGGGACGTCACCTATGAGTTCATTCAGAGTTCAAACCTTTACATCCCTTAAGCGGCTGGCAGCCGGCGAGGGCGGTTCTCTCGAAAGGAAGCAACTTATAGGCCTACTCTGCCTGTTGGTAAGTCTGTCGCTTCTATTGGGCTTCCTTATTTCGGGAAATTACACTCGCGCGATTCCGGCCTATAAGGTTGCCGACATAGCCCGCGCAGATGTAGTCGTTCCGACAGACATTCTAATCAAGGATGAGGAAGCGACTCGAGCCCGAAGGGCGGAAGCCAGAAAAGCCGTTTTGCCCGTTTACCGTTTCGATCCGTCAGCGAGCGATAAGAGCATCTCCAAGCTATCGGGCTTGTTTGTTCAGTGCAGGGGTTACCTGGAAAACATCGTGACCAGGCATGTCTCAAAGAAACGGACTGCCCAGCTCACATTACAGAAACTTCCACCCGACTCGCGGGACAGGCTTCTGTCGGCGCTTCAGTCAGCCGGAATGGAGCCGGTCTCAGAGG
>DATKMG010000360.1:0-8700 GCA_035541995.1 Terriglobia bacterium | reverse complement strand
GATCCCCATTAATGTAGCAACCAGAACGGGCGGACCCGAGCTGTAGCCACCAACGCCTATTACGACTTGTGGCCGGAATTCACGGAGGATCCGGTAGGACTCCTTAACACTAAAAGGGATGACCCAGAGCGCCTTCAAGAGTTTTAGCCCTTGCATCCCCTTGAGTCCCGAGACCTGAATAGTTCTAAGCGTGAACCCGTGGGATGGAACGATGTCCTTTTCTATGCCTCGTTGGCTTCCCACAAACCAGATCTCTGCTTGCGGGTAGCGTCTCCGGACCTCCTTGGCGATCGCAATTCCGGGGAAGACGTGACCGCCTGTCCCTCCGCCCGCTATCAAGACTCTTAGCTTAATCAGTCCTTCCACCCTTACCTTTCCGGGTCGGTGTCTAGTTGGAATGCTGAGAAACATTCAACAGGACCCCTACTCCCACCAAGCTGATCAAAAGAGAGGAGCCACCATAGCTGACAAAGGGCAATGGGATCCCTTTGGTTGGCAGCAGACTTAAGACGACACTCATGTTGATGAAGGCCTGGCAAATCACCATCATCGACAGTCCAATGCCGAGGTACTTCCCTAAGGGGTCCGGTGCCCTCAGAGATATTCTCAGCCCGCGCCACAGAAAAACTAGAAAGAGGGCTAATAACAAAATGGACCCTGCCAACCCGAACTCCTCTCCAAGAACAGCGTAGATGAAGTCAGTATGAGGCTCAGGGAGGTAGAAGAGCTTCTGCTTGCCATCCATCAACCCAGTCCCGAATAATCCTCCAGTACCCACTGCAATCAACGATTGAACAATCTGAAAACCTGTTCCACGTCGATCTTTCCAAGGATCCCAGAAAACTCCAAGCCGCCTGGCCCTATAGGCGAAGAAGTAGATGGAACAAAATAAGGCAGGGACCGCCACTAAAATAAGGGCTCCCACATACTTCCAGCTCAATCCGGCGACCCACAGAAGAATCAGGGTCACCAACACGATGGCTGCTGCAGTCCCCAGGTCAGGCTCCAGGAACACCAGCCCGACAAACACCATCAGTACCGTGCCCAGAGGAGCCAGGGTCAGGCGGAGATCATTGATTTGGCCCGCCCGTTTTTCAAGGAAATAGGCCACGAATATAAGCAGGGAGATTTTAGTAAGTTCAGAGGGTTGGAATGACACAAATCCCAACTTGAACCAACGGTGTGTATTGTGGTTCTTATCGAGGAAGAACACTGACAGAAGCAACAGTGCACACACGAAAAGACCGCCAAAAACCAAAAGAGGCTTGCGATAGAAGTGGTAGTCGATATGCATAAAGACAGACATTCCCAACAACCCCAGCGCAGCCCACAAGCCCTGTCGCAATAGAAAATAATAAGGAGAGTGGAACTTCTCATTAGCCATTTCGGCCGATGCGCTAAATACCATCACGACTCCAACCAGGACCAAAAATACTGTAACCGCAAAGAGCAGCTTGTCAGAGGAGAGTTTTCGGGCCATTGTGAATTATCCCTCACCGGATGTTCGCCTGCCTCAGCTCTTCAAATGAAAAGGGTGGGGAACGCTCTCCGTAGCGCTCCCGGTTGCGAATTAAGATTCCTGTTTGGTCGGGGGAAGGGAACGCCGACCGTTCCCTACGAATAAGTGATCTTCAAGAGAGCCTCTCATGCCCCTTCCGGGGGCACCACGTATGATGAAAATCCCCTCCGACGGAGAGAAGCTGTGAAGGAATTTGGAATATCTGGAAAGCACGGCGCGAGGGCACGCCGCCTCCAATGATTCGCAGGGAGTTTCGAGCACCGTTGGAGGCCCGGTGCCCCCACCGGGCGAATTTTTCACAGCTTCATGGGAAGGCGCGGGCGACGGCGGTCGCCAATCGCCAGGGGTGGGTTCGAATCCGAGGTCCGCAGCCTTAAACCCACCCCCGGAACCGCAAGCGGCTCCACCCCCTCCGGGGGAGGGGATTTTCAGAGGAGTGCCCCATGACTTTGTCAAGCTCACCACCGCGGATGAAAATACTAGAGGGCCCCGCTTCGTCGGGGCCGCGGTCGCGACGGAGCGCGACCCTCCATCCAAAACCGTCTCTTCATCAGATCTCGTTGACTCCCATAGCATTCACAACCCGTAGAGAGTTTACAGCTCCTTTGAATGCCTGCCCACGATCCTCGTAATCTAGAAACATGTCGAAACTGGCGCATGCTGGTGCCAGCAACACCGTTTCTCCCCTATCCGCCAATTTGAACCCGATATTCACAGCTTCTTGCATGGATTTAACCCGGTGCATCGGAACAATGCCTTCCAATTGACTCTGGATCTTTCCGCTGGCTTCCCCCAACAGTAGGATGGTCTTGACGCGCTGACGAACTAAGGGCCGTAGGACTGTATAATCGCCGCCTTTGTCTCTTCCGCCCAAAATGAGTACGAGACCCGAGTCGAATGCCAGCAGTGCCTTGATCGTAGCATCAACGTTGGTGGCCTTCGAGTCATTGTAAAAACTCACCCCTTCTATCTCCGCAACCCATTCCAATCGGTGCTCGACTCCTTTGAATCGGGAGATGGCCCCGTTGATGCCGGTAGCTGAGACTCCTGCCAACCGTGAGGCTGTCACAGCAGCGGCCACATTCTCGAGATTGTGGGAGCCCCGAAGCAGAACGCTCCTCCCCGGGACAATTACCTCGCGGTTGCCGCGTTTTTTGAAAACCAGTTGCTCGCCATCGAACCCTGTTCCGTCCTCGACCTCTCGGCGATTACTGAACCAGAACGTCTTCGCGCGGACAGACTGATTCAGACCGGAAAGGATCGGGTCTTCCAGGTTGAGAACAGCCATATCCGAGGCTAATTGGTTTCTTAGGATATTGAGTTTGGTTTCGACATAGCCCCGGAAGTCGCCGTGCCGGTCGATATGATCAGGAGTAACGTTCAAAATCACCGCTACGTCCGGGCGGAATGAGGGGGCAGCTTCCAGTTGAAAGCTACTGACTTCAACTACGGAGAAGGTCTCAGGAGTTGATGACCCCACTAACGACGACAAAGGGGTTCCAATATTGCCTCCTACCAGGACAGGGAGGATTGTCGTCTTCATGATCTCTCCAACCAGTGCCGTGGTTGTCGTCTTTCCATTGGTACCGGTGATTGCTATGATTTTCCCCTTTAGGAATCGAAATGCCAGTTCCAGTTCGCTAATGATTTCGATGCCGGCCCTTTGCGCCTCCTGCAACTCAGGGATTCGCAGTGGGACTCCGGGACTCACGACAATCAGGCTTGCGGCAAGGAACGAATCGAGACAGTGGGCTCCTGTCTCAAGCGCAACACCCAGACCCTCCAGAGTCCGGATCTCTTTCTTGAGCTGGTCCATCGGCCGGTTATCTGAGACTTTCACTATCGCTCCCATCTTCGAAAGGAGCTCAGAAGCCGCGACACCGCTGCGAGCCATTCCAACTACCAGTACCCTTTTCCCCGCAAGTTCCAAGTCGCCCTACCTCAATTTCAAAGTGGTAAGACTAAAGAGAGCAAAGACCAGGGCTCCAATCCAGAATCGAATGACAACCTTGGATTCTCTCCAACCCATAAGCTCAAAATGGTGATGTAACGGGGCCATTCGGAAGATTCGCTTCCCAAAAAACTTGAAGGAAAGTACCTGCATCATGACAGATAAGGCTTCCAACACAAATACCCCTCCGATAAAGATCAGAAGGATCTCTTGCTTGATGATCACCCCTACCGTCCCGATCGCCCCACCGAGAGCAAGGGATCCCACATCCCCCATGAAGACTTCCGCCGGGTAACAGTTGTACCACAGGAAACCCAGCGAAGCTCCGACCATGGCCCCGCAAAAAATAGTGACCTCGGCTACTTGAGGCAGGTGCTGCAGATCAAGATAATTTGCAAAACGCGCATGCGAAGTAACGTAAGTCAGCACGGTGAGGGCACTGGCTGCAATCAGAACACAACCAATGGCCAGCCCATCCAGTCCGTCGGTAAGGTTCACGGCATTGGAAGAACCCACGATGACCCAAGCCACGAAAAAGGCGAAAGGGGAGAACGCCAGGAGAGAGAGGTATCGAAAGTTAAGGAAAGATTCCCAAATCAAATCGGGTTTGATTTGCTTCAGGAAAGGCACGATGAGGTCGGTCTTGTAAATACCTCTTGAATGCAGCCAGAGGAGCCAAACACAGATGGCCAGACTCAACAGGATCTGTAGCCCCAGCTTCTTCTTCCCTGTTAGCCCCAGGTTTCTTTTTTTCACAATTTTGATGTAATCATCGGCAAAACCGATGGACCCGAATCCCACGACGGAGAACAACGAAATCCAGACAAAATGGTTGGATAGGTCGGCCCACAAGAAGGTCGGCAGCACGGCGCTGACGACAATCAAGAGCCCTCCCATTGTTGGCGTTCCGGCCTTTACCTGATGGTGAGTCGGACCTTCCTCTCTGATATGTTGCCCGATCTGGAACTGGCGTAAGCGGTTTATTAGCCATGGGCCCAGAATGAGGGCTAGCCCCAAAGCTGTCAGGCTTGCATATGCGGTGCGGAATGTGATGTAGCGGAAAACATTCAGGACCGAAAAGCGGGGGTGGGAAACGTAAAACCATTCATAGAGGATGTGGTAAAACATTGAGCCTCGCGCTTGGTGGGAAATTAGTGGATATTCGGATTCTCTCCAGTCCCCGGAAGATCCTTTACCTCGTCATCGCTATTTCATGGTGATGCCCCTCACCGCAGCAACTATCTTTGAAGCTTCAATGACCCTGACTCGGTGCATCTTCATTCCCAGTTTGGGGGTGGTCGGCGCGAAGCCTTTCGATTGCCAGCTCTGTTCGCACTCCTCTCGATCCTTTGACCAGAATCAGATCATGTGAACGAACACTCTTACTCAACCAGAGTCCTGCCGCTGTAACATCTTCGAAGAACAAGGCCTGAGACTTAGAATACCCTTGTTGCCTGGCTGATTCGACCAAGTGAATCGCATTCCCGCGCACACCAACGATGAAATCGAGCTTGGATCTGGCTGCCAAGGCTCCACACTGTCGATGGAATTCCGGGCTCCTCTCCCCCAATTCGAGCATTTCACCGGCAAACAGGATCTTGCGTTGATAGTCCGAAACACTCTTGAGAACCTCAATCATCGCCACCAAAGAAGCAGGATTAGAGTTGTAGCTGTCATTAATAACGCAAAATCTGTCTGCGAAATGGAGGATCTCTCCTCGCCCGGAGAAAGGCTTCACTTGGGCCAAGGTCTCGCTGATCAAGCGAAAGTCCAGGCCGAGATGGTGCGCCACCACTATTGCCGGCAAACAATTGGAGAGATTGTGAACTCCGATCAGTGGGGAATGAAAGAGAAAATTCTTTCCACGAAAATCCAGAACAAAGTCGCATCCGTGTAACCCGAGATTTTGAACCTTCCAGATACGGTAACCCGCCGCAGCTGCCACCCCGTAAGTGAGAATTTCCCCGGAAAAGACTCTCGCGAATTTCCGGACACGAACGTCGTCATTATTGAGAATCGCAGTCCCCGCTTTAGGCAATGCTTCAATCAGCTCCCTTTTGGCTTTGGCAACGCCATCCAAGCTCTTAAGAAATTCCAGGTGAACCGGCCTTACATTGGTCACCACTCCGATGTCGGGCTTCGCAATTCCACTCAACATGCGGATCTCTCCTGGCGCCGACATCCCCAATTCGATGACACCGATGTCGTGACGTTCCTCGAGTTTCAGCAGGGACAAAGGAAGGCCGTATTGATTGTTGAAATTGCCAACCGACTTGAAGACTCTGAAATTGGCGCCGAGGACAAAGGCACTGATTTCCTTAGTGGTGGTCTTTCCTGTGCTGCCGGTTATTCCGACGATTTTCCGGCCCCATTTTTGCCTGGAATATCTGGCCAGACTCTGTAGCGCTGCGAGTGTATCCTCGACATAAATGGCGGGAACCCTGCCATCACTGAATGGGAAATCTGACCGGGCAATCACCAAGGAAGCTTCTTTTCTTAGAGCTTCGGGGATGAATCGGTGACCATCGAAGTTCTTTCCGCGGATGGCGATAAAAGCCTCACCGGGAGAAAGGGTCCTGGAATCGATTGAATATCCAGAAGGTGCGACATCTGACACCAGGCTATGACGGACAGCATTGACTGCTTGCGCGATTTCCCCGCCGGTGAGTTTCATCCCTTGTATCCCAAATTGTTCAACACCTGCTCTGCCACCTCTCGATCGTCGAAATGAATGGCCCCATCCGCCAGGATCTGGTAAGTCTCGTGCCCCTTGCCAGCGAGGATGACCAAGTCTCCGGGTTCTCCACTCTTGAGGATTTGTTGGATAGCGAGGCGGCGGTCCGGTTCAACCCGGTAACGCGATGGTTTGCTGCTAAACCCTCGCTGGATCTCCTCGAGGATCTTCAGGGGGTCCTCGCTCCTGGGATTGTCAGAGGTAAGTACCGTGAAATCACTGAGTCGTTCGGCCACAGCTCCCATTACCGGCCGTTTGAACCTGTCTCTGTCTCCGCCGCAACCGAACAGCAATAGAATCCTTCGGGGGCTCAGATCACGAGCGGCCAGCAGCAACTTCTCGAGAGCATCTTCAGTATGTGCATAGTCGACTACAAGTCGGAACGGCTGGCCACAATCGATGGTCTGGAACCGACCAGGCACAGGCGGGCACAGCTGAACACCTTTTTTAATCCGATCCAGGTCAAGCCCCAGGTCGTGGGTAGTGGCAATGGCGGCCAGGATATTCATAAGGTTCGGCCTGCCAATCAATTTCGACGATACACTGAGAAAACCGAGCGGGGTTTGCAGCTGCAATTCCATCCCGGAAGAGCTGAGGGAGTGGTCGAGTAATTGAAAGTCGGCGGGCGCCCTCACGGAGTAGGTCAAGCACCTGTCCAAGCAGTCACCTGCCAGGATCCGGCCTCGCGGGTCATCCACGTTGATAATCGCCTTTCGGGGCGGCTCGGAACCGGTTCCGACAAAGAGTTGACGCTTGGCAGTGAAGTAGTTGCCTAACGTATGGTGAAAATCGAGATGGTCGGGGGTGAGGTTAGTAAAAACAGCAGTACGGAACTGGCAAGCGTGGACTCGTTCCAATGCCAGCGCATGCGAGGAGACCTCCATCACAACATAGCGACAGCCCTGTTCGAGAAAACGGCCAAATAAGGCCTGGAGATCGAGGCTTTCGGGAGTCGTCCTATCTGCAGGAATCGAGCCGGCTGGCCCGCGATACTCAATGGTACTGATCAGGCCGGTTCTAATCCCGGCTCCTCTCAAGATGAAATCAATCAAGAAGGCCGTCGAGGTTTTGCCATTGGTTCCAGTGATTCCTACCAGGCGAAGCTGCTTTGACGGGTTCTGGTAGAAATTGGCTCCAATCCTCGCCAGAGCCGCACGGTCGTTAAGCACCTGAATCCATACGACGGGGAAGCTTTCCGGTTGAGGGTTCGCAGAGACCACAGCAACAGCGCCGTTGTCCAGGGCCTGGGACGCGTAGAAATTGCCATCCGTTTTCATTCCTTTCATCGCCACAAAGAGAGTGCCCGGGCTCACCTTCCGCGAATCGTAGGCTACACTATTGATCTCCAAGTCAGGGGTCTGAAGCTCCCGTGCCAGTTCAACCCTTTCCAACAGTGTAGCAAGACGCATCCTGATTCCTTTCCCTGAGAACCTAGAGAATACCCGGGATATTCGGGTCAGAGTCGCACTGAGAGAACCAGAGCCTCACCAAATGGCAATAGCCGATGCATTCCCCGGGGCCCAGGCACTCAGTTGAAATGCCGGCCAAATTTTACGCTGATTTTAGAACCGGGCGCTACTGTAGAGTGCGGACTCGGGAATTGCTTCAAGGCGAGGCCTGATCCCATTACATTTAATTGCAACCCCAACCTGGCAGACTCATAGGTCACCGATCGGAGGGACTTCCCTGTGAAATCGGGAACCTCGATACCGGGATCATAGCCGACTGTCAACTGATAACCGTCCACCGAAAGTGAGGATGCATCGTCCTGCGGAGCCGGGTCGGGTTTGTCTTGGCCGATACTCTCTGAAATCCCCCACTCAGCATCCAGCAGATCGATACGGTCGGGGTCGGCCTGTTCTTCCAGATTCTCTCCCAGGAATCTTCCCTTGCGTGCGATTGGTTTCGGGGTTACTTCCTGATCAGGGATTATCGTCAAGTAACGCAGAGTCTTCTCCGCGATCCTCCGGAAAACGGGAGCCGCCACTTCGCCTCCATAGTATTTCCCTTTGGGCTCGTCGATCGTTATCACGATGGCAATTGCCGGATTTTGAATCGGGGCAAAACCAACGAAAGATGCAATGAACTTGGAATGGGAATAATGCCCGTCCGGTTGGAGCTTTTGCGCAGTGCCGGTCTTTCCGGCCGAGGTGAAACCTTCCAGCTTGGCTGCCTTGCCTGTTCCCGAAGTGACCACTTCAGTTAACATTTCTTTGATAAGATCTGTAGTTCGGGTACTGATGACTCTCTTGGGAACAAGTTCGGGCTCAAAATTGACCTGTTGCACAGAGCCAAGCCTGGACTTCAGGACAATGTGGGGTCTGGGCAGAAATCCCCCATTGGCGATGGCACAGGCTGCTGTAACCAATTGGAGTGGAGTCACTCCAATCCCATGCCCCATGGATATGGTGCCGAGATTGATGGGCAGCCATTGGGAGGCGGGGCGTACCAGCCCGCGCGCCTCGGCAGGAAGATCCACCGCCGTCGGCTCTCCGA
>DATKMG010000359.1:0-5882 GCA_035541995.1 Terriglobia bacterium | reverse complement strand
GCGCAAATCTTCCCTCTTGACCAAGAAGACAGAGTCCAAGAACACCCACGTGACGTTTCGCACGACCAGATTATGGATTACCGAGGAGAAAATCTCCCTGAACGTTAGCCGCCTACTGGTCAATCCACCCTGCATGGCCGGAGTTCTAACTTCCCGTCCAAATTTCAATGCTCGCTGAGGTCTGATGAAATTGTAATAGCAACGTAACAACTCGATGTGATCTTCGAGATGTTCCTTCCAGCGGGCGTGACATGTCGTTCGGCGACCCAGACACGCCGAGCCTTGTCGGATCGTGAGATTCAGTCGTTCGATGAACGACGTGTTCAGGTTCAAAGAGTCCTCGGAGTCACTCAACATCTGCTGCAGTCGCCACCCGCCCCCAATCACCATCCTTCGTTCGACCTTCACGACATGATCGTTTCGGCGTGTCTTGATGACCTGGCCGTAGAGACAGGCGGGCCCAAAGACTCGCCCGATGACTTTCTTATAGAACTCGAACCCATCCGGGGTAATCAGTGGAATTTGTCCGGGATTCATGCGTTCGAATACATCTCGGAAGAGAGCCAGCGTGTTGCGAAAGCTTCGTTTGCCAACCATCGTCGAAGGCCAAAGCCGTGACCAGACGTCAATAACGGCGAAGACCCAGATGGGCTGCTCTTTGCCCCCGACGATTGTTTGCATCTCGTCTGCCTGAAGTTCTGCCATGGTGAGCCTTTTCATTTTTCGATCACTGAAACGACGACACCAGTTCGATGCTCTTTCCAGCCAGCGATGAACTGTATTCCAGGCAATGCGCTTGATTCGAGCGATGGCCGACTTATTCAGGCTGTCCCTACTGAAAACCTCATCCACCCTTTAAAGTCTTGCGGTTAGGTTGATTTCTCTCCCATAATCCCGGAAGGTCAAAGTTCTTACTGAGGTCGAATCTCGCTGACATCATTCCCAAGTTTCAGAAAGAACCGCTTGTGCTCCCCAGACGTTAGGACGCAGTGGACAACGTAGTATTCTCCTTCGTCGGTATATTTGATGGGTTCCAACTTCTTGGGATCGTCACTCTCCCCGATATAAACTACCGGTCGGTCCTGCGATTTGGCCAGTTGGATATAAGTGAAAATGTGATCGTCGACAACACGGCTGATGGAAAACTTGTGATCCTTAATTACATAGTTTGAGTTGAGCGAGAACAACAACTGCTCTCTCACCTGTTTCGTCTTCTGGTCCAGGGAGGCGTCACACTGGGTCTGGGCAATCTCCAGTCGATCATTGACAATCTTCTGGGCCTCAGCTCGCACCTTCTGCCTGAAAAACTGCAAGTTGCTGCATTCCACAACGACCAACTGGTCGACAGTGTCTGCAGACTCTGAAGAGAGGCTGAACACAAAGAGCTTCTCGTTTTCTGTGAAGATGGAAACTGAAGTGGCCTTATTGGCAACCAGAGGCGTCACAATGCCGATGGTCCCGTTAGACTCCCCATGAAACGATTTGGGATCAGTGACCACAAAATCGGTGATTTTCCAGCCCTCAGGCAAGCGGAAAGTTGTGCCGACTCCGACCGCTGTGACGACCTGGTAGACTTTACTGGCGTTCTCACCATCGAAGTTGCAGGTCAAGGTGCGGGGATGAGCTGCCAGGCGAGAGTGGATCAGTAGCAAGACTAGTAAAAGAATCTGAAACAAGCGAATCATTGTTCCTCCTTGAATATGCTTTGGCGGTACTCGATCAGGATCAGGCCATGGGGATTGCGCAGCGAGCGCTTGATCGGCCTGATGAACAGAACGGCCAGAAACTGGCCATCCTCCAGGACTTCGTTGGTCTGAGACACGGCTTTGGCCTGGAAGTAAGCCTGGACCTTGAGAAGCGGCTGGCTCTCTGTGATGAGAAGGCTTCGGACCTCGGCCAGTCCCTGGGCATTGCGGCCAATGAGCTCGGAACGATGAGCCAGGTTGATGGCTTCCCTCACCTGCACCAGGGCATCAGGAGTAGCCCACTTCACGATGGACTCCAGGTTAGTCTTGACAGTAAATCGGTTGTAGGTGAACAGCTCCCGCAGGAAGTCTTCGCAGAACTTGCGGACTTCAACCGGAGAGCGCAGCTCGCCATTGGCATCGACCACGTTGTAGTCCATCGGAATGGCATCGCCCGTCATCTGGTTGATCACAATGGGGACAACCCGTTCGGTGCGGCCCTCGACGATCTTGACCATTAACACCCCACCCAGCAGCAGCGAAGTAAGAAATAGCACCAGGGCGATCAGCTTTAACCAGGTATTGACAAAGGCCAGGTTGCCGCTCGAACGGATGAAGTCATCTGTGGAGCAAGACACAATGCCTCCTACTTCAGAATCAAAGATGGAAATAACAACATCGAATACCCTCCGTTTGTGGCAGTGCCTCGATCCCCTGCCTCACTGACGGCTTCACCCCTTTTCCATTTGGGCCATTGGTTCCGAGGATAAGTTGCCGTCAATGGTCCGTGATTGCTCATTTCCTTCCCAGGGCTGCCCGAGCAGTGGAACTCAGCTTACCTGCAACGGTTCTGGCAGCGCTGGCTGCCGCTGCGACTGTGGCCCTCCCGCCCGCAGCAGTGGACCGCAGGATCGCGCCTCCCGGAATGAGACTGGCGCCAATGCCGGCAATTCCTATTGCCAAAGAGCCCGCCCCTGATCCAGCTGCTCCTCCCACCAGGGCATTGACGATCTTATTGGTCGAAAAGACCACGCCAAGCGACATGATGGGACCAAGCAACTGGGTGAGGATCTGGGCCGCCGACGGCAAGCCAAACACATTAGCCGGAACTGAGGCACCCGCAATAGCGGCCGCCACAGTCAGGGCGGCACCATAGAGTGGGATAAGCAAGATATAAGAGAGGATGGTCGCCAACCACTTCTGGCTGTGGCCACGGAACTCTTTATCGAAAGCCAGAGCGAAAAAGACTGGACCCAGAACCAGGTTCATTGTCAGGATGGTCAGTGAACCCACTATATTAACCAGTACCAGCGTGTAGCAGAAAAAGAGCACCAGCATGCCCACCAGACTCAGCAAGCTGCCGATGGTCAGGTTGTAGAGAGCTCCCAGGATGGCACTGGTGAGACCCTGAGTGTTGTTGGCTACCTGGTCCGTGGCTGAGATAAAGCCCATCGATGCTGCCATGTTGTCCAGAAGCTGGTTCAGGTCGGGATAGAATTGGGACGCCAGGATCTTGATGGCATCAAAGATGTGGCCAGAGAGCTGAGGCCAGATCCCGAACATCCCGGCGATGAAGAGGTACTTGACCAGGATCTTGGGAAGTTCTGAAGCATGGCCCATGGCCACATGGAGCCCTTCCTGCAAAAAGACCTTAAAGAGCAAGAAAGCCCAAATGAGCGCCCCCAACTCCGTGTAAACCACGACGAAATCCACTCCTGCGCCATTGCCTCGAAGAGCGAAGTCCGGTTCCATACTGTGCAGAGCCTCCTGTTTCGTCTGCAGATGCAGACCAGAGGTCTGCTCCACTTTTGGGATACGAAACTGGCGAACAACTTTTGAAACGCATCCTTGAAGAGCGCCGAAGGCGATTCCAAGAGAAGACCAGAGCTGAAGGCCGACAACTCAGAGTTTACAAAGAGCCCGTCCCCCCAGACACCTTCAATCTTCCCGCCTTGCCTGAAGGCTGGACGTGGGCGAGCTTGGACAAATTTTCTTGGTCGTCGTCCTATGGAACCTCAGAGAAATGTAGGTATGAAAATTCCGGAATCCCAGTGATTAGAATTCCTAACATCGAAGCGGGCCGAGTCGACTTGAGGGATCTAAAGTACGCACGGGATGACGAGCGCCTTGTCGATGGCGAGGAGCTTAAGCCGGGCGACCTGCTGGTCATTCGCACCAATGGCAGCAGGTCCCTTATTGGACGATGTGCCGTCATTCGGGAACCGCTTGCTAGGGCGACGACTTATGCTTCCTACCTCATACGATTTCGTTTAGTTCGTCTCCCTGCACTTTTCGCCTGGGTAGGCGCGATCTGGGATTATGGGTTCGTTCGTGCATGGATTGAACAACGAGCCGCCACTTCGGCTGGCCAACACAACATCAGCATGAGTGTCTTGAACGGGTTGCCTCTGCCACTCCCCCCTCTAGCTGAGCAAGAGCGGATTGTGACGGAAGTCGAGCGACTGTTGAGCTTGGTGGAGGAGCTGGAGGCAGTGGTGACGGCGAACCTCCAACGCGCCACCAACCTCCGTCAATCCATTCTCGAGCGTGCATTCAAAGGAGAGTCCTAAACAACCCTCGACCAATGCGTGACTTAGCTCCTAGTCAAAACCACCAACTCCTCGGAATGCCTAAGAATTTCTGCAACATCCTGCAGTATCTCGGATTGTCATACGATGATTATCTTGAGCGACTGAGCTGGATTCAGCCTTTAGAGCCCTAACGTTCAACCTCGCAATGAGCACCGCCTTGAAGAAGAGAACTTAAGGCTTGTAATGGGACGCTTATGGAGGTAATCTAGGTGGGCGAATAAAAAGCGAATGTAAAAGGAACATCATAAATGGGAGCAAAGAGCAAGATCGAATGGACCGATGCTACCTGGAATCCAGTGAGGGGTTGTACGAAGATCAGTCCAGGGTGTGCCCACTGTTACGCCGAGACGTTTGCAGAGCGGTTCCGAGGAGTAAAAGGCCACCCTTTTGAATATGGATTTGAGTTGAGGCTAGTGCCGGATAAGCTTCTGGAGCCGCTTCGGTGGAAGACTCCCAGAAGGATCCTCGTCAACTCCATGAGTGATCCTTTTCAGGAAGGAGTTCCCGATGATTACATTGCTGCCGTGGCCAGCGTTATGATCGAGGCAAATTGGCATACCTACCAGATTTTGACCAAACGCTCAGCACGAATGGCCGACATGCTCTCCAAACGCTTGCGTCCTGCCGCTAGTAAGTCCCACATCTGGTGGGGGGTCAGTGTGGAGAACAGAAAGCACGGTTTGCCACGTGTCGAGTGCCTGCGCTCAACGCCATCTGAAGTCCGTTTCCTTTCGATTGAGCCGCTCCTCGAGGATTTGGGCTGCATCAATCTGAAAGGGATCGATTGGGTGATTGTTGGTGGGGAGAGTGGTCCGAGGGCAAGACCTATGAAAGCCGAATGGGTGAGGAATATCCGAGACCAATGTGCGAAGGCGGGGGTCCCATTCTTTTTCAAGCAGTGGGGAGGCGTTCATAAGAAAGATGCAGGCAGAACACTCGACGGACACACGTACAACGAATTCCCTGGGAGTGCCCATGCTCGAAAGGAGAAAACCAAAGAAACAGTCACAAGATTGCAGGATATCATGACCAAATTCGCAGTTGGGCCCAGCAAAGGCTTAATCTGGTGGCTGCATCCTCTCTAGTCAGGCATAATAAAAGGGAAATGAAGGGGGTGTCTTTTCGTGCCTAATGAAATCTCAAAATCAGTGAGATACCAACTTAAGATTAAGGGACTGCCTTCCCGCGAGGGCACAATCTCGGTTCGGTCATTGATGACCGTACTTTCCAAGCTCGTAGACTGTGCAGAAAGAGGATTACGGCTTGCCGTCGAAGGTGAAAGCCTCAAACGAGGCAGATTGCCGGAGTGGTTGGACCGGGCTGTCGATTTTACTGTGACAGGAATGGCTACAGGATCCACAGTCTTGAATCTGGAAGCACCGATCCTGGGCCAGACGATCCCCGAACAGTTAATCCAGCCTGACCTTTGGTTCTTGACCCCTTCTCAGGAAGATACAGCAGTTTCTCTGGTCACTAGGTCGGTGCGTGACACAACAAATGAAAACCTCGAAAGTGAATACTACGACACCGGGGTCTTAAGCAGCCTCCAGAGCTTCAGAACCTTCATTAAGACTGAGGCAGAGCAAATTGAGCTTTGCTCCGAAGA
>DATKMG010000358.1:0-5832 GCA_035541995.1 Terriglobia bacterium | reverse complement strand
GGCCAGGTCTCGTTCTTCGAAGGTGGGGCATAGGGTCAGATCTCTTTGTTCCTTCACGTGATGCGGTGACACAATAGTCACTAGTCCGTCATGTGCGTCTCTTCTGTGAGCCCCCGATATCGGGAGACCAGCTACTTAGTTTTCTCCTCATCAGCCATTGCCCGAAGCAGATAGGGGAGCATCCTCACGCCGGGTCCCACATGCCTTATCTGCCAGCCGTGCGGCTCAAGCAGGCGGTAGGTCATGTCTACCCATTCCTTCGCGTTCGAAGGCCATTTGGCCAGCGGTTTGGTCTGCATGGTAGTGAGGTAGAATTTCGCCCGGTCGAGGAAACGAGCATTACCTGTCTCCTCATATGCCCATGCAAGTATCCGGAACGTGTCGACGTCCTGGTAGCCATCGTATTTCCGCACTTCAGCTTTCATGATCCTACCGGCAATCTTAAACAGAATGTCCTTCGCGCGCGGGTCCCCGCTGTCAGCGTAGTGTTCTACAAGCGCGTTTGATATGTAATCGAGCGGTATGTCCATGTATGCGCCGTGGTCTCCATCGACCTCCGGATATGCCTTCTGCTTGTCGAAGTCCAGGTGCTCCGGCATCGAGCCGTCCGGCAGCATGAGTTTGTGCAGCACGGCGAGGCGGTATTGGAATTCGTCGAGGTATTTCTTGTCGCCCGTCAACTCCCAAGCGTTATTGATGCACCAGAGGCTAAGCGCATACTCGCCCGCCGCATAGCCCCATATTCTCTGCATGTGCATGTCGGCCATGGCGATGGCCGCATCAAACGCCCTGCGGTTTCCCGTCAGGTAATAGTCCATGATGACGCCGCCGTTCCAAGTGTGGCGAGTATCGCCCACCCCGTTGCCCCAGTGCTGGACGTTATGCCGCCGCCCAAGGCCGATGGTATTGATAGCCTTCAGGCGGTCCTGCCCCTCCTTCCACGGGGCGTCGTACCTGTGAGGGTCGTAGACGTAGTCGGGGAGTCGATACTTGCGGTAGTCGACGTTAATCATGTCGACGTCCATCGTGTGGCGGCTCATGGCGAAGGCGGCGCGCCAGTACTCGGGGCGGCCAGTATGAAGAAAAACGTTCCAGAGCATGAGAGTCGTATCCATTTCGTTACAGTCCCAGCCGTACCGCCCTTCGTAGTAAGGCCAGCCGGTCGGCTTCCCGTGCACGTCGCTGTACCTGAGCTGCCAGTCGCCCCAGTCGAAGAGGCCGTGCCATGGCCCCTTGCCGAAGGAACCCTTAGGATCGTTGTCCTGCCACCACAGCCAGAAGCCGATAATTTGCGTCATTCCCTCCTCAGCCTCGACGAACTGGCCGGGTATCTCCGGGGCAAAATCGCCGAGCGCCCCGCTGGCGGCGTAAACCTGAGGCAGAGTGTGTGCCCACAACCCCCTGGATGGGAACCCTTCCTTAGCCGATCTGTTCGATTCCGGGCGGATGCCGACAACCGCAGCACAGGATTTGCCCAGACCGAGTGCAATCCCAGGAGTGTCCTCGCCCATCAGCTCTTCATCCGTGTGCCGCGACAGGTCAAACGGGTTTTCGAGCCCCCAGAATGCTACCGAAGTGTCTTTCACAACGAGCCCTTCGGCCTCCTCGTCCGCGATGAGAGGGGCTATCATGAGCCTCTTCGCATCACCCGTTCCCTTGAGCTCCAGTGCCCACCGGCCTAACGGGTTCTCCGGTTTTGCATGCGTTCCAGGGAAGTGCGCATAGATGAACGTGTCTTCGACCCTTATGTAGGGACTCGCGGCGAACATCTCCACTCGCTGCGAGAACGGCCCCTCCATGCCATCCGAGTAAATCCTCCTCCCACTGATGGATACCGCGGCGCGGATCGGACCCTCCGCATAGACTTTGAGCGAGTCGACCACGGTCTTCGACGTGATCTGCTTGTCCTTCGGACCTATTGCCACTACCGACGTAATTTCCGTGCCCACCTTCGAGTCTGATGACGAGAGGCTTGAGAACGCGCTATCTTTGGCGATGCTGAACCTCACTATCCCGTTGTCGAACGTCACCTTACTGGCGCCGCGCTTAACCATGACGGGATCAACAACCGCCACCTGCTTCCTGCGGGCCGTCAAGGTAAACTCGCTCCTTGCTCCGCCAGCGACCCCGGCCTGGAAATCGACCAGCACCCATCGGCTAGAGCCGTCGGGCCACTTGGAAAGGCACTGCGCCTGCAGCGGCACGGCCTTGCCGTCTAGACCCGTGAGGGTAAGCATTTTCACATCGGTGAGAGTTTTTCTTCCGAATGGGATTCCCGCCGACACAGGTGCCGCCTCAGCTGCCTCCTTTGAGCTGTTTTCCACGATTATTGGAATGCTAAGGGACCCGGCTCCAATCGCTTTTGATGCAAGAACGAGACTCAGCCAAATCGACGCGGTGATAAGCGCCCAAAATGGGCCAAGAAGCGGTATGTTTTTCTTTGGTTTGATCATGGTGCGGTCACCGCCACATTGTCAAACAGGTTATGATCGTAAGTGCAGGCCAGAAAGGCCATCCCGGACCGACCAGACTTTTCCTCGACGTGGGCAAGCTCTTGGCCGTCCAGGCTGCCACAGATTTGGGGTCCCATCATGGTCAAGCGCAAGCGGTGCCATCGACCGGCATCGAAGGTTTCCAATTTCCCAGAGGCCAGCGTTTGCATTTGCCAGTTCAGTCTCCACCTGCCGTCCCGGCTCAGCGTCAAGCGGTAGCCGAGGTTATCACGATGGCCATAGCGGCCACCCACTTCGACATCCCCTGCGGCAATCCATACATCGGCTGAAATTGCATAATCTTTCCAGTCCTTGTCGCCAAACAGCGTATGGGGTTTCAAGAGTTTGTTGTCGTACCAGAGAATGCCCTCCTGGGGAGCGATTTCGGTGAGTGCATGCCCTCCACCCGGTGTGTCACAGACTTCAAATGAGCCCTTCTGATCCGAAAAGAAATGGGGAGTGTCTCCAGGCCGGCAATTTTCAAAATCTTCGTGGAAAGGAAACGGGAAAGCCCTTTTCTCGGGAGGGGTCCCATGGTTTCCTTTTTGTTGTCCTGTGGTGGTGGTGATGGAATAAATCGAATCGGCCTCAAGATAAAGGCTGAATTTTCCGTCCGGCGGATTTAATTCCGGTTGCCGAATAAATTGTTCCCGATCATTGGATTTCCAGACCCGCAAGGGCTTGGTTTTCAGGCCTCCCTGTACCGACACGTTCACCTCCAACGCGTCTCCTGTGACAAGGATCAAACTCCAGTCCCCTGTGCCGGGGTTGCGCAGGGCCACATGGGATCCACGCCAGGTGCCAGATGAGAAAGGTCCGCAGGCGGCGTCAAGGTAACGCCAGCCCGGCTCGGCAAATTGCGTCGTGTGGGCAATGGCCCAGACCGCCGGCCACACTTCGTAATGACCGCTCCAGGGCTGATCGGCCTGCATCGCGCCGGTATCGCCCCAAATGATCTGGTCATAGATGGAGTCGATGGGGCACCAGATTTCAAATTTGGTGATGCGGTCCCTGGAATAGAGTTTGTTCATGAGCCTGGCCACATAGAGGGCTCCTTTGTCTCCCCATCCTCCGCCCGACTGGCTCCATTCCTCGCTGGCCCAGAGCGGTTTGCCCGATCGCTTGGCGCGGATTGTGGCATTGCGGTTGGCCACCTGATCTATCTGCCAGGGCTCGCGGCCATCCACGTAATGATACCCCACGGCCTTGACAATCCGGTCCAGTTCCGGATCCTTTTCCAACTGGTCGAAAAACTGCCAGTATTCGCTGTCGTCGTCAGGGGCTTGGAGTTTAACATTTTTGAAGCCATGCCGGTCCAGCGTGGGGCGAAGGAAGTTCTTGATCCAGCTGACATCTGTCCCCTGTTCGTTTTGGGCCGCTGCCACCCAATCCAATTCAAGACCGAATTGTTTCCTTGCCACCTCCAGGAAGGCGGCAAACCAGTCGGCTGAGTCCTGTGAGAACCGGTCTGAGATCCATCTTGGATAGGTCCAGGGGAGGCAGTCCAGGATGATCCGCGGATTACGGCGGCGCGCCTCGGCCATGAGCCAGAACTCGTAGCCCCGCGCTTTGGGTTTCGTTAATTCCTCCCGCACCAGCACATGGGTTGGCTCGCTGCCGCAAGTGGAATTCTCGCCCCCGCCGATTTCGACTTTCAGATGCTGGAATCCTGCGCCAAATCTCGGCTTGAAAAGATAGTCCAGTACCTCGCGGCGCTGTTTCTCCGGATAGTCGGGCAGCAGGCGCGTGGAGGCCCCCGCGCTCACGGCCCCGATTCCCTCAAAGACTCTCCCATTGTCTTTCCCGTCCAGGGTTATCGAAACCTGTGCGTTCAATAGATTTGTGGATAGAAACATCAGTGCAGCAAAGATCCATGAAGGCTGGATTTTCATAAATTTGGCTCTGCCTCCTTACCTTTTCATCAACTACAAATTTGTGTCGGTTGCAGTGAAAGAAGAACTAGATGCCCCGACTTTCTTACAAGCATATAATGATTAGGCAGAAAGTTGTGAAATCGGTTCGCTGTTTAAGTCTGTATACGCGGCGCGGCTGGCTGATCTCACTGCGAGGTGAACTTTGAAAGAGTACAATATTGCCGTCATCCCCGGCGATGGCATTGGGAATGAAGTTGCGCCGGAAGGCGTGCGCTTGCTGGACACCATCGCACTCATCACTGGCTCGTTCAAGCTCAGGTACGAATACTTTCCCTGGGGCTGCGAGTATTACTTGAAAACGGGCAGAATGATGGCGGAAGACGGATTGAAAATTCTCAAACCGTTCGATGCGATCTATTTTGGCGCGGTTGGCTTCCCCACTGTGCCGGACCATATTTCACTGCGCGGCTTGCGCTTGCCTATTTGCCAGGGGTTCGAGCAGTACGTGTGTTATCGTCCAAGTGAATTGATTCCCGGGATCAAGAGTCCGCTCGCCGACAAAAAAGTGGGCGACATTGATTTCGTCGTCATCCGCGAAAACACCGAAGGCGAATACATTGGCGCGGGGGGACGCGCACATCATAATTTGAACAGCGAAGTTGCCGTTGAAACGTCGTTGTTTACGCGTACTGGCATCGAGCGTGTTGTGCGATATTCGTACCAGCTGGCACAAAGCCGCCGCAAGAATCTTGTCAGCGCAACGAAATCGAACGCGCAACAACATTCGATGACGTTCTGGGACGAGATCGTTGACGAGATAGGCAAGGAATACCCAGAGGTCAAGCTTGAGCGCGTATTGGTCGATGCGCTCTCGGCGCGTTTCGTTCTGCGCCCCGAATCGCTGGACGTCGTTGTCGCGTCCAATTTATTCGGCGATATTCTCACCGATCTGGGCGCGGCGATCGTGGGAAGTATGGGGCTTGCACCGAGCGGTAACATCAATCCCGAACGCACGTATCCATCGATGTTCGAACCGGTGCATGGCTCTGCGCCGGACATTGTCGGCAAAGGCATTGCGAATCCGATTGCGATGATCTGGTGCGGCGCCATGATGCTCGATTTCATCGGCGAGAAAAAAGCAGCGGAAATGATTCACGCTGCCATCAAGGCGACGACTGCCGAACGCAAGGTGCTCACACCCGACCTGGGCGGCAATGCAAGAACGACACAAGTGACGGATGCCATCGTCGAAAAACTAAAAGTGATGAAATAAGGAGCTGAAGATGCCACTTCATCGTCGAAAGCTTATGAGAAATATTGGCTTGACTGGAGCCGGCTTGTTCCTTTCCCGATCGCTGGAATCAGATGGGCAGTCTGCCGGGACTTCTGATACGTCTTTGACTTGCCTGATTGTGGATAAGGCTACAGGAAAGCCGGTCCCGGCTCGGATACGATTGATCGATGCC
>DATKMG010000357.1:0-3029 GCA_035541995.1 Terriglobia bacterium | reverse complement strand
AGCATAACCTGCATCGCAGAGAGAACGCAGAAAAGAAACCAGTTCAGGCCACGGAGTATAGAAATCCTGGCCGAAAGTATCGACCTCCAGATAGCTGCCGGCTTTCACGATCGAAAGCAACTGATCACCCGGTTGTCCCTTCCGACCCACATCGACGTGCGAGAAAAAAATCCGGCGGGGAGTGGCTCCCGCCTGCACGAGCACATCAAATTGCTCAGGCGCCGAACCGCAATGGGTTGCGATGGGAACTCCCGTAGCTTTCTGCACACGGGCCGCGGCCCGAAAGACCTTCTTCTCCCAATCCGAAAGGGGAGCACGTTCCTGGGCTATTTTAATGATTCCCGCCCGAATTTTCGTGCCGCCGATCCCCCCCGTGACTTCCTTTAGCATCAACTCTTCCATCTGTCTTTCATCTTCCATGTCCGCCAGCTGTTTGGGAATCTTTTCACGCCGATAAAAACCAGTAGATGGCACAATCTTGACGGGTGATCGCTTCGCAATCTGCTCATAAAGGTCCACGGGTCTGTGGGGAGTGAGGTCCACGATGGTGTCAATTCCCACGCGTGATGCGTCGTTCAGAAGCGAAACAACGAAGTCGACCGATTCTGATCGCAAACCGTCCGGAATTGGAGTGTAGCCGGGATTATCAAGTCGAGGACCAGCGAACCAAAGCAGATGCTCGTGCATAAGGGTCGTCCCCAATGAATCGCAGGGGACAGAGCCCTTCATGGTCGGAACCGTCGAGTTTCTAACTTGGAGCGGCGCTGCAGTTGAGGCGGCAATTCCAGTGCCAAAGACGGGAGAGAAGAGAGCCGAACCAGCCCAACAACGAGTGGCAAAAGCTCGACGTGATATGGTGCTTGACCCTAGGGATTTTGGTCTTTCAGCATCTGCGGTCATTGGATCCTCACTTAGGAGGCTATGGTGTTTTACCTTTACGGCATTTGTGATTGTCCAATCGTCGGGAGCTGGCAGAATCGCAGGTTCATACAATTGTCACTTTATAACCACTTCACCACTCCGCATCCTTCTGATATTCACCGCATAATCTCCACCCCCGAGGTTCCTTACAGTGTAACCCTCCGCCTTCAGGTCCGGGCGTAAAGAGAGTTTGACTCCGTTGGCACTGATAGCGGTGGGGAGGAATGCCAGCCGAAGATACTCAGTCCCCGCGCTATCGGTGACAGCGTATTGTACCTTTCCTGCCAGATAGGATACTTGCTTCAGCACTCCTTCCGAATACAAGATGTGGTTCTCTCGTGGTGGAGCCCACTCGGGGACTCCGGAAAATGCATGATAGAACATTCTGGGACATTCGCCATAGCAGTCCGACCACCAGTTTGACACATCTTTGCTGACTGGGCTTTCAAACGCTTGACCCTCAGAGTTATTGCAGTAGGTTACCCAGTTCAACGAACGGTAAGCCTTTTCTTTGTAAGTGGAATCACCCGAAATCGCATACCACCTGGCACATTCAGCGGCATATCGTGCGGTCTGGTAGTCCATCTTCACCAGGAAACCATCCTGTTCACCTACAATATTGGCACCCCACTGAGTCGCCGGCTCTCCAGGTGCACATCGAAAAACAAAATACTCTTCTGTCCACTTGATCAACTTAGGCACATCGGTCATCCAATCCGGATCAAACTCCGGATGGTCCAGCAGGTATAAAGTAATTGCAGACGAAAAGATCAAGAGCCCCGTCGCGATCATAGTCGATCCAGGTGCAACCTGAACCCCAACGGACCCGCTCCTCTGCGAGTCCAGCTTTTTCCGTCACATCCGTAAAGGTGCCGTCCCCATTGTTATGCCAGAGAACATTGTGACCCCAGTAGCTGCAGAAAAGGTCGTCCCAGCCGTCATTGTCATAGTCGCCGACGCATACACCTGTGCCCCAACCGGTCCGTCCCAGGCCGGCCTTTTCCGTCACATCACTATACGTCCCGTCCCGGTTGTTTTTGAGAAGATGTTGAATCGGACCTTTTCCAGGCTTGTAGGTTTCTTCCAACCGAACCCCGTTTGTCAGATAAATGTCCAGCCGGCCATCGTTGTCGTAATCGAAGAAGGCCAATCCGCTTCCTTTAGTCTCGACGATGTATTTCTTGCGGTTCACGCCTCCCCAGACATTTTGGACGTTCAACCCGGATTTTTCAGCCACATCGACGAATGTGACAGGTGAAGATCCATCAGGATGGGGAACTGAAGAGAAGCAGAGAGACGGAGAACCGGCCCATCGCCAGAGGGGGGTGGTAATAACCTCAAGCAGCTTTCTGACCCGAATTGCCTCTGAAAATTGCAGTAAAATAACACAGAGGCTGCAAAAAAGACAAACGACTTATTCTCGAATCAGCCCGCTTGGAGGCAATCGGAGCGAACTGGAGCGGGGTCGCCAGGCGCTATTTTAGCTGATGGTCGGGATCCCTTGATGGAGAAAAACCAGGATCGGGTTCCTGTTCTGACTCCTGAGCGGCTCGACTCATCTCGATCAGCTGGTGTGTCTTTTCCCTCGTGCGTTCTGATTTCTTATTCGCCAGTTCTTCAAATCGAGCCATTTCCGTCTTGGCGGCTTCGGTTCGGCCCAAGAGGCGATAGGCTTTTACCAAGTGATAGTGAACCGAGTCTTCTTCTGGTGCCAGCCGAACTACTCTTTGAAATTGTTCCACTGCCTTCTCTGTCTCGCCGCCGCGGGCCAAAACGCGGCCATAGGCCAAAGCGGCCTGAGGAAGATCCGGATTGAGAATGACAGCTCGTTCTAAATAACCCCGAGCCTCTTGGGGGTCTGTATGAAGGCCCAACTCCCCCAGCTTCCACAAGGCCAGCGCATCATTGGGGTTGATTTTTAGCTCCTTCTTGAACTCCTCGGCCGCTTCTACATCTTTGCCCATTTTGGCGTAGAGGCTCCCCAGGGCGTAATGAATTCCCACTACCTCCTCCTTGCCGCGAAGGGCCAGAGCTTCTCGGTACTTCTGGATGGCAGTTGCGTCATCACCGTGAGCTTCGGCGTCTTGTGCGAGCACTAAGGAGAATAA
>DATKMG010000356.1:0-10069 GCA_035541995.1 Terriglobia bacterium | reverse complement strand
AGAGGTTCAGGAGCGTATTGGGGCTAAACGTACGCGTGTAGTTCAGGGCGAACAAATTGGCGTCACTGGTTCCAATGTTATTAGTGGGGTCAAGATCATTTCCAAAGGGAGTCGCCGGGTTAGAACTGTTCTTAGCGTGGGAATATTTGGCGCTAATTCGATTGTTGTCGTTGAAACTATGATCGATCTTGATGTCGAACTGGTCATTGTTGTTTTTGTTCGAACCCGAGCCCAGCCAGTTGTTGTAAATATCGTAGCCGGCTTGACCCACTTTGACATTGGGTAGCGGGAAATACTGCATGATATTGTAGGCTGCCGGATCGATGAGGTTACCCGGTTTGGCGGGGGGCTGAAGGCTGGTCCCGGCCAGCTTGGGGTTCCCTGGGCTAACATAGGTTGCCAAATTGTTGTAGGGAATGAAGCGGGACCGGACGTCGCCGCTCAGATCCGAATCGTATACTCCCGAATAAGGATCCCAGAGCTGGCCGTCACCCAGACATTTTCCGGAAGAATCAAACCCTTCGGCACAGATTTCGCCAAAATCCCCTTTCCTCATGGCTGCGCTGGGTACGCCGGCAGTATAGGTCCCGGCATTGATATCCCGCGTCCCTTCATAGCTGAAGAAGAAAAACGTCTTGTCTTTCTTCAGCGGGCCACCCACGGTGCCGCCAAAGAGGTTATAACGGCGCGGCGCCAAAGGAGTGCCGCTGGCATTGTTAAACCAGTTATTAGCAGTTAATACGTTATTGCGCAGAAATTCCCAGGCACTGCCGTGGAAGGCATTGTTTCCAGAGCGGGTGACCATGTTAATGACCGTGGCACCGCTAAATCCGATCTCAGCGCTGAAATTGGACTGCTGGATCTTGAACTCTTGTACTGAGTCCACCGAGGGGATGTAGAGAGGATCTAAAATGCCGCTGTTCTGTTCGAAACTTGTAGCGCTTACGCCATCCAGCAGGATATCCGAGGTTTCATTTCGGCTGCCATTGGAAATGAAATTGATAGGCTCAGTACCGCCGCCGTCGCGTCTATGAACGCCAGGCGCGAGCGTAGCCAGATCGAAGACACTGCGCCCCAACAGGGGCAGGTCGTTGATGAATGTCCTATTCAACTCCTGGCCGGTAGTGGCATCTTGAGTAGCCAAAGTAGAAGCAGCAGCCTGCACTTCCACTGTTTGGGTTTCTGCTCCTAACTTCAACACTACGTCAATAGCCAAATTCTGGTTGACCTCCAGCATTATATTGTCTTGGACATACATATTGAATCCCTGCATTTCCACGCTCAACTTGTAGGTGGACGGAGGCAGGGAGCGGATGAGGTAACGCCCGGTAGAGTCCGTCGTCAGAGTCTGTGGTACTTGCTTTCCGATGTCGGTCACAACCACTTTTGCTCCAGGCACAACAGCTCCTGAAGGGTCGGTGACTAGTCCGGTTATCGATCCGCTATAGATCTGCGCCCAGGCGCACGGAACCATAAAGGCGATCATGCCACACAACAGCGCGAACACCTGCAAACCCTTGGGATAATGTTTCATTGGTTATTCCTCCCTTTATGCGGTTCACTTCACATAGGTGTGAATCCTGAGTTAAGCCCAGGACTTGAAGCGTGATGAAAAGAAGTTTCGAGCACTTGGTGTCCTTGTTTCATGCATTGGGGCCCGTTGAGGCAAAGGGGAGAATCCTCAAGCCGAGTCCCTTACTTTCGCTTCAAGGATCTTTTGAAAGTGCTCTTCGTGATTTCGGAAAACTCGGGACTTTACGCCTGAACAGCCAGAAATCTGCCCCTGCAAAGGGGTTAAACTTCACTCCAACCAGACACTGTCAGTTAAGCGGCTTATATCACCACCTCCCTGAACATTTGTTGGACCCGTTCAGATTGGGTTGAATCTAGTGTGGATCTAGCCAGAATTGAGCAATGCACTTGGCACTTAGCCACAACTTTGTTGCAGCTATCTTCAATATAAATTTAACAATCGAAAGTCCTTCTCTGTCAAGTGAAAAGAAATACAAGAAAACACAAAATTCCGAACATCCCGGAACTGTTGAGTTTGGAGGTTGGTCCCAGTTATGGGACTTCCTTCGAGATTGCATCGAAATTTTGTGAGATGGCCCCCATGCCCCAGCTGACTCTCCCACAGGGCAGATGCCGAGATGGAGGCGACGGGGGGCGCATGGCCCGGCCTTAACATTCTCATTTGGCTTTACCGACCATCTCCAGCCATTCCTGTTCAGAAAGAATTGTTACACCCAGTTCTTGGGCCTCGCGGAGCTTGGATCCACCTCCGGGACCTGCGACAACATAATCGGTCTTCTTCGATACCGAAGCAGCAACCTTGGCTCCCAATGCTTCGGCTCGTGCCTTGGCTTCACTGCGCGCCATACTCTGCAAGGTTCCTGTGAAAACGACTGTTTTTCCAGCAATAGGAGAGGCAGTCTGAGGCGCTTCAAAATCCGTGACCGCCAATAAGGTCGACAAATCCTCGAGGATTTCCAGGTTTTGCTTTTCCGCAAAAAAAGCTAAAAGATCCTCGGCCAGGCTCGGGCCAATGCCACTGATGCTGAGCAAGTCCTGGTAAGCCTCGGAACTCCGGTCCTGAGCGGCTTTCATGCCTTTCTTCCACTGGACCAATGTACCATAGTGTCGAGCCAGCAGCCTGGCCGTGGCCTGGCCGACCTGGTGGATGCCAAGTGCGTAAATAAAACGGTCTAAAGGAAGAACACGGCTTCGGCGGATGGCATCAAACAACTTGCGGGATGACACTTCACCCCATCCCTCTCGATCGGCCAAGGCGGGCCTTTTCTTGCCATCCTGTTCCTCCAATCGAAATATGTCTGGCGGAGATTGAATCAATCCTTCGTTGTAGAAGGTCTCAATGTTCTTTTGTCCCATGCCTTCAATGTCAAATGCATCTCGAGACGCAAAATGGATCATGCGCTCCACAGCCTGGGCGGGGCAGACCAGCCCGCCGGTGCAGCGAGTGACCGCCTCATCTGGCTCGCGGACAGCGCGGCTTCCGCAAACCGGGCAATGTGTAGGAAAGACAAATGCATGGCTGTCTTTGGGCCGCTCACTGAAGACCACTTCGACCACTTGTGGAATGACATCGCCGGCACGTTGGATTATCACAGTGTCCCCTACTCGAATGTCCTTCCGCTCAATCTCATCCTGGTTATGAAGGGTAGCCCTGGAAATGAGCACACCGCCCACGTTGATAGGTTCCAATTCAGCCACGGGGGTTAAACTCCCGGTCCGTCCAACTTGAATGTTGATGGCTTTCAGGCGAGTTTGGCCTCGTTCAGGGGGGAACTTGTGAGCAAGGGCCCAGCGTGGCGCTCGGCTGATGAAGCCCAGTCGCTTCTGCCAATCCAGACGATTCAGCTTGTAGACGACGCCATCTATCGAAAAACCCAGGCGGGATCGCTTCTCCTGCATCTCCCGATAATAATCCAGCATATCCGCCAAAGTCCCTACCAGTCGAGAGGGCTCGTTTGTCTTGAAACCCCACTCTGCCAACTGCCGTCTTGCCTCCCATTGAGTTTCGGCAAAAGGCTCGGAAACCTCTCCCCAGGCGTAGCCAAAGAATCGCAGTGGTCGTGAGGCTGTAACAGATGGATCGAGTTGCCGCAGGCTTCCGGCGGCCGCATTCCGCGGATTGGCAAACACCTTCCCGCCGGCCTTCTCCTGATGTTGATTTAGCTTAAGAAAATCTTCGTCAGTCATGTATACCTCACCCCGGATTTCAATTAAATCGGGAGCATCTTCGGGAAGTGCACGCGGTATTTCGGAAATCGTTTTGACGTTGGCAGTAATGTCTTCCCCCTCTTCTCCATTGCCTCGTGTGGCGCCCTGGACGAGCTCGTGCTTCTGATAGAGCAAAGAACACGATAAGCCGTCGATTTTGGGCTCAGCCACGACCTCGATTGGAATGTCAGGATCCTGCTGGAGTTCTTTAATGAAGTTGCGGATGCTATCAAGGAAACCGGAGACGTCCTCTTCTGTAAAAGCGTTGTTCAAGGACAGCATGGGGATCCGATGGCGGACTTTCTTGAAACCGGTGGCTGGTGCAGCCCCGACTCTTCGCGTCGGACTGTCGGGACGGATCAGTCGCGGAAATCGAGCCTCGATCGACTCGTTTCGACGCTTGAGGGCGTCGTATTCGGCATCCGTAATCTCAGGCGTGTCTTCCAGGTGGTAGCGCTGATCATGGTAGGCGATGAGGGATGCCAGCTCTTTCAACTCAGCTGCCGCCTGTCTCTTGTCCAGCTTTTCCACAGGAACGTCGGAGAGTTTAGTGACTTTCTTAATCATGGGGCTCCCTCGGGCGAGTGGATCTGAAGGATTCCAACATGAAGTTTAGCCAAAAATCGAGACAATTCGAATGGGAAAACCTATAATTAGCACGGGCTCAAGTAGGAAGTCTGTGCTGCCCGGGGACCACTCGGCGTCAGTTTACGAACAAGGTTGCGGGAGGAAAACCCAGGTGAACATCCTAGGCAAGAATGCGCTGATCACTGGAACCCGGCGAATCGGGGCGGTTGTAGCGCGAGTGTTGGCCGAGCATGGGGCAAACGTTGCAATCGTCTACCATCGATCTCAAGCGGAAGCCCTGGCAACAGAACAGACCATCCTGCAAATAGGCCAGAAAGCACTAACTGTTCAGGCCGACATATCCAATGCTCGAGAAGTCAGGTCAATGGTTGACCAGGTGGTCCAGGGGTTGGGCGGTGTGGATATCCTTGTTAATGCGGCCTCGAGTTATCATTCGACCCCCCTTGAACAGATGACTGAAACGGATTGGAATATCGAATTGGGCAGCAACCTCAAGAGCGTCTTTCTTTGCAGTCAGGCTGTTGTGGCTAACATGCGAGCACGGGGAGAGGGAAGGATTATTAACTTTGCTGATTGGCTGGCTGCCAGCGGGCGGCCCCGTTATAAAGGTTACTTGGCCTATTATGTTTCCAAGAAGGGAGTAATCGGCCTGACCGAAGCCTTAGCTCTGGAACTGGCCCCTGAAATTCTCGTCAATGCAATTGCCCCAGGACCCATACTTCCTCCCCCTGGACTGACAGAAGCAGAGAATCTAGAGGTCTTGAATGCCACTCCTTTAGGCCGATGGGGGGGGGAAATAGAAATCGCTAAGACCGTGATCGGTCTCATCGAGAGTGATTTCATCACCGGCGAATGCATTCGCGTCGACGGCGGCCGGCACATCCAGTGAAAGAAATGAGGCGGTAGGTTAGAGACAAAATTTAACTTGCTGGCCTTCCGGGCGGCTTCTGGGAGCAACCTTCTTCAAGAGAAAAGTCTTCTATCTCGAATTGAACGGCGGCAACAGACCGTCGGGTTTTTCTACCTTATTGATCAATAAAGGACGCGTGGTTAAGAAACTCCTGCACCTTCTCTTGGTTACATCCACTTGTACTGGAATGGTCGGCTTGACTATCGAAGGCTGGGCTGCTGATTTCCCTTTTCGGGCAGGAGAGAAGCTGGTCTATCGCATTTCCTGGTCCAAGTATTTAGAAGCCGGTAGTGTCGAGCTACTGACCACTCAAGCCAGCCCGTCTACACCTGGAACGCTTCGCCTGCAATTGAAGGCCACCACCACTTCGGTGATTTCCAGTATCTATCCTTTCAAAGACGAGTTTGCTTCTCTATTTGACCCGACCGCAGGGTTGCCCAGTCATTTTGAGAAGAACTTCGTTGAGCGGAAGCGAATTGTTCGGGAGACAGTGGATTTCGACCATTTCGGGCAATCTGCCATTGTATTTACGCCCGGGAATACTCGACGTAAGTTACCTGTCGAGTGGGGGACACAGGACCCATTGTCGGCCTTGTATTTGATCCGTGGGCTCACCCTCAAGCCAGGTCTGCAGGTATCGTTTCCCGTGCTAGACGGGGGCAAAGTATACCGGGTCGACCTTCAAGTGACCGGTAACGATCTGATTTCAACTCAGGCAGGGAGCTTCCCCTCCCAACGGCTGGAAGTCCGCTTACGCCATGGGGATACTTTTCTCAACGACAAGAGAATAACCCTCTGGGTTTCCAACGACGACCGGAAACTACCGGTTCTGGCTGCCGTCAACCTTAACTTCGGGTCTGTATTAATTGAATTGACCTCGCGTTCCAATTGAAGTGAGGATTTTAATTTGTGAAATTGATCATTCAGATTCCCTGCTTCAACGAAGAAACTTTGTTGCCCTTCGCATTGAGGGGTTTGCCGCCCCAAATTGAAGGTATCGATGAGATTGAGACTCTGGTGGTGGATGATGGCTCCACAGATGGCACAGTCCAAGTAGCCCATCAGTGCGGGGTCAATCATATTGTGGAACTCGGGACGCATCGTGGGCTGGGTGCCGCCTTCAGTGCGGGTCTGGAGGCCTGCCTGCAGCTGGGTGCCGACGTTATTGTGAACACGGATGCGGATAATCAATACCGGGGAGAAGACATTCATCTACTCCTGCAGCCCATCCTTGAAGGAAGGGCCGACCTGGTGGTGGGCGTCAGAGACATTTCTTCTATCGAGCACTTCTCCTGGACCAAGAAGTGGCTGCAGCAGCTGGGCAGTTGGGTGGTAAGGAAGGCTTCGCATTGTTCAATTGAAGATACGACCAGTGGTTTCCGTGCCTTCAACCAGGAAGGAGCCTTGCGGACAATGGTGTACTCTCGTTTTTCGTATACTCTGGAAACGATTATTCAAGCCGGATACAACCAGCTTCGGGTGGCAACCGTGCCAGTGCGGGTCAATGAGAAGTTAAGGGAGTCCCGGTTGGCAGGCTCCACCTGGGAATACCTTAAGAAATCTACCGCCACGATTGTGCGCATCTATGCAATGTACAATCCCTTGAAGGTCTTCTCCTTCATTGGTGGGATGGTCTTTATCCCAGGGGTCCTCTTGGGCATTCGTTACCTCTACTTCTATCTTGAAGTCGGAGCCAGCGGTCACGTCCAGTCGTTGATTCTTTCGGCCATCCTGCTAATTGTTGGATTCCAGATTATGGTTATTGGACTTCTGTCAGATCTTATCAGTGCCCATCGACGCTTGAGCGAAGACATCTATTACAGGGTTCGCAAACTAGAATTGGACAGAGAGCCGACAGGGGCGATCGCCGGAGGCAACGGTACGAAGAGAACGATTACAGAATGAATCTCACTGTCATCGGCCCCACCCACCCATACCGTGGAGGAATCTCTCACTATACCTCGTTGCTGGTGAGGACATTGAGGACTCGCCATAAGGTGCAGTTCATTTCATACACGCGGCAATACCCCGCCTGGTTGTATCCGGGAAACAACGACCTAGACCCAAGTTCAGAGTTGCTGGTTCAAGAGGAGACGGATTTTCGCTTTGATGCTTTAAGCCCCCAGGCCTGGAGAGAACTCCCTCAGAAGGTCATTGGCCAATTGCCCAGGTTGATCCTGCTCCCCTGGTCCACGGTTTATTGGTCCGTGTTTTATTTCCTCTTTCTTCGGGCGCTTCGAGGAGTCTCTAGCACTCCAGTAGTCTTCATCTGTCACAACGTTTTGGAACATGAAGCCTCGATCTTCAAGTCCCGGGTTTCCAAGAGCGTTTTGGCTCTCGGAGATTGGTTCGTTGTCCATTCCCGGAGAGACCAGGCAAACCTCTTGAAATGGATTGGAGATTCACGAGCAGACTCTATTCACGTTTCCCCCCATCCTATCTATCAACATCTTCAAGTGCGGCTCCCAGGAAAGCAATCGGCGAGGCTTAAGCTTGGCGTAACGGCTGATCGAGTGCTGCTGTTCTTTGGATTCATACGTGAATATAAAGGCCTGCGCTACCTGCTAGAGAGTCTTCCCGCTATTCTCCAGCGTTTTCCGGTACATCTGCTGATTGCAGGTGAGGCTTGGGAGGATCCAAAGATCTATCTTCGGCTGATCCAAAAGTTGAATCTTGAGAAGGCCGTTACCTTCAATCCCCACTACATCCCCAATGAAGAAGTTGAGACTTTTTTCGCGGCTGCCGATCTCGTTGTAGTTCCTTATGTGAGCGCCACTCAGAGTGGGATCGTGCAATTGGCCTTTGGATTTCGGAAACCCGTGGTAGTCGGGGCCGTTGGGGGGATACCAGAGGTTGTGGAAAACGGGGAAACCGGGTATCTCGTCCCGCCTCGTGATCCACAAGCAATTGCGGAAGCAATCATAGATTTCTACAATTCCGGTCGGGAACAACTATTCATCGCGAATATTGAGAGACAATTACCTCGATTCTCGTGGCAACACATGCTGGAAACGGTCGAAGCAATTGCCTCCAAATCGTGCGACGCGGGTCTCCAATTGAAAGGATCTGCCTTCCGCAGCCACCCTTAGTGTTTGAGAGACTCTCATAAGAGTATCCCCATGACCTTCTCAAGCTCACCACGGTCGATGTAAAAGGCATTGGTAGCCGCGATTGATTCGTTCTTCGAATCAATCGTGGGCATTTCAAGGGAATCAAAAGGCCCACGGTAACCGCCCAAAGTGCAGTAACCGTGGCTACCCAGAGTCCATTTTCATAAAAGTACCGGCTGGAACGTAAATAAAGCTCTTCCTGCCCTGTTTTGCTGACAAGAAAATTCCTTGTACCTTGGAGATTTATTTTGGCAATGGGACGCAACCCGACGCTCGCCTACATGTTTCGCAAATACCTGGCTACCCGGCTCCTCGCCAGTTTACCAACTGGCACCTTTCTGGAAATCGGGGTGGGTAGCGGGACCTTTTATGAAGTCTTGGCATCCCGTGGTTTCGAGGGTTTGTGCATGGATCTCAATCCTCTCCTGATCGAAGAACACCAATCCAGGATGACTTCGCCCCATCGGCGCATCAGGTTTGTCGCCCAGGATTTCTTTGCGTTGGAGGAATCGTTCGATCTGGTCCTGGCTTTTGAGGTCCTTGAACACTACCGGGAAGACGATGCGTGTCTGAGAAAGTGGTTTAAACTCTTGAATCCTGGCGGGACGTTGCTCATTTCCGTGCCTGCCCATATGCGCCACTGGACCTCTAATGACGAAAGGGCCGGGCACGCGAGGCGTTACGAGAAAGCTGAACTCAGAAGGAAGTTGATGGAGCAGGGATTTCAGATCCTCAACTGTTGGTGTTATGGTTTTCCAATTCTCAACTTGACCTATCCTCTGTCTCAAATTTTGACTACGGGAATTTACTCTGACCGGGAGAAAGCTGTCCCTGCCGATCCGGCCAAAGACAGCTCGCCACAGTACAAACATTTGACGGCATCAGTCCCTCAGGTCCGGGATTCAATTGAGTTCTTGGACAATTTCTCAAAGACTGCTCTGAGCGGGACTCGCAGGTTTTACTGGCTGTCTCGTTGGGTTTTTCATGAAGCGCTGTGGTTCCCCTTCTTACAGATTCAGAAGGTCTTTCTTAACGCAGACATGGGAATAGGGTATCTGGTGAAATGCCAAAGAGATCGCACTTGAAGATGGACGGCTAGTTCATCGAACTTGTCCATGCTCTGACTTGGCCTGCCATTCGCCTGGTGACAGCCACTGGCCGAAGAAATGAACATCCGCCACACGCTGATTCTGCCCCACGCCCTAATCTTCAACAACAGCGTTCGCAGCGTTGGGCACACAGTTCGGGCCCAATCGGTGCTTTGCTGAAATTCCGGTCCTCCTAAGGTATGATAGCAAAGAGGAGGGCCGAATTTGGGAATTCTGCTATGCATCTGAGAGGAAGAGCTGTGTCGGGTAGAACCTATGGGTCGCTATGGGCTGCGGGAGTATTGATGGTCGTCTGGCTTTTGGCCGGGTGTGGGGGTGGCAGGAAAGCTGCCGAGTCCGGGGGTGTTTCCAGGCCGCCGCCGCGGGATGCCAATGTCGTTCTGATCACGCTGGACACCTTGCGAGCCGACCACGTTTCCTGTTTGAATCCGCAGAGTGTTCCCACCCCTCATATTGACGAATTGGCAGCGCGGGGAGTCCGTTGCGTTCAAGCGGTGGCCCAGGTTCCTCTGACCACCCCTTCCCACGCCTCCATCCTGACGGGGACTTACCCCCAGGTCCATAAAGTGCGGGACATTGGGGGGTTCGTTCTGGACAAGTCGGTTCCCACC
>DATKMG010000355.1:0-4985 GCA_035541995.1 Terriglobia bacterium | reverse complement strand
AAGCCTTCCATTTTCATCCGTGGTGCTGAGCTTGAAAAGGTCATGGGGCACTTCTGGTTAGATCATTTGACCCAACTGTGCGCAAATGCACGCGGTATCGTATGAGAACCAACCTCCATGGATCAAATCTGGAGGCAAGAGAAACTAGGTGGTGGCACTGTCGTCCGGTCGGCATGAATTTCCAACTCAAATCTCGACATATCAATCAACCTTGATAGTAGACAGCTGAAGGGTAAAGAGAGATGTTGCACGGTGAATTATATAGCCAGCCTCCTGGGGTTTGTCCTACGTCGCCCTGCGTCGAGACCAGTACCGGACAACGGAAAGGTTGTTGCCACCACTGCCAAAACTAGATATAAACTACATCCCGAGGTCAGGTTTTATTGGGGCTGGCCTTTTCGGCCAATTTGTTCCTTTTAGTCAAGGGGGAGGACTCAATGGATTCAGCCCTGGCACTGCATCGTTTCCAATTTGCTTTCACTGTTACTTTTCACTACATCTTTCCTCAGCTCACCATGGGGCTGGCCTTATTGATCCTGATCTTGAAGACCATCGCCCTGAGGACCGGCGATGAGCTTTATCACGACAGCGCTCGTTTCTGGGCGAAGATCTTCGCCATCAATTTTGCAATGGGAGTAGTGACTGGAATACCCATGGAGTTTCAATTCGGAACCAATTGGGCTCGCTTCTCCAGGGCTGCCGGTGGAGTGATTGGGCAGACCCTGGCCATGGAAGGAGTCTTTTCCTTCTTTCTGGAGTCCACATTTCTGGGGCTTTTCCTTTTTGGCGAAAAACGCCTGACACCAAGGGGACATTGGTTTTCAGCTTTCCTGGTCTTCTTGGGTTCCTGGCTTTCGGGCTTCCTCATTATTGCCACAGATGCCTGGATGCAACACCCGACGGGTTATCGTCTGGGCCCAAACAATGAGATCCTGTTGGACAGTTTCTGGGGATTGCTATTCAATTCCTGGGTGGGTTGGCAATTTGTGCACAACATGCTGGGCGCAGTCGTTACTGCCAGCTTTGTGATGGCAGCCATCGGAGCTTTCTATTTGTTAAGCGGAAAGCACCTGGCTTATGGCAAAGCTTTCTTGAGGCTTTCAGTACCCGTCGCCTGCATCTCTACCATATTGATGTTGTTTCCCACCGGCGACGGTCAGGGAAAAAACATTGCCTTGTCTCAACCGGTAACGCTGGCGGCGATGGAAGGACTCTTCAACACCAGGGAAGGGGCCCCGCTCGTAATCCTTGGCCAGCCGGACATGGAGAAAGCACGCCTGGATAATCCCCTGGAGGTTCCCCGGATGTTGAGTTTCCTCACTTACCGGCGTTGGAAGGCGCAGGTTCGAGGATTGGACGTATTCCCCAAGCAGGACTGGCCAGACAACGTCCCATTGCTCTACTACAGTTACCACATCATGGTAGGATTGGGAACCATCTTCATTGGCGTCACGCTGCTCGCAAGCTGGAAATTATGGAGAGGTCGTCTTTTCAGTTCCAAGGGAATGCTCTGGGTGATACTTGCCCTTGGGCCCTTTCCCTATATCGCCAACACTGCCGGGTGGATGACTGCCGAGCTTGGTCGCCAACCCTGGCTGATTTACGGACTGATGAGGACCCGCGATGGCACCTCGCATCAAGTCTCAGCGGGTAACACTTTGTTTACGCTGATTGGTTTTATGGGGATCTATGCTATTTTGATCCTCTTATTTCTCCTCCTGGTTTATCGGGAGGTGGATCATGGTCCAAGACATGAACCGCCCGTGACACCTTAACCTTACATACTAGGAGTCCAAGAATATGGAAGTGATCTGGTTCTGGTTGGTGGCTGTAATGATCGTGATGTACGTCGTGTTTGACGGGTTCGACCTGGGAGCTGGAATCATTCATCCATGTATAGCTCGAACCGAAGCTGAGAAACGCCAGGTTTTGCGCTCGATTGGACCCGTTTGGGATGGTAATGAAGTCTGGCTTCTGGCAGCGGGCGGTACCCTCTACTTTGCCTTCCCTGCTCTATATGCTTCTGCATTCAGTGGCTTTTACCTGCCTCTCATGATTGTCCTCTGGCTGCTGATGGCCAGGGGCATTTCCATTGAGTTTCGCAATCACATTGACAGCCCAGTGTGGAAGCCAATCTGGGATAGCCTCTTCTCAGTGTCAAGTACCCTGCTAGCCGTTTTTTTTGGAGCGGCCCTGGGGAATGTAGTGCGGGGGGTCCCGATCGACATGAACGGTTATTTCTTCGAACCTTTGTGGACCGATTTCCGCTTGGGTAAGGAAAGCGGAATTCTCGACTGGTACACCGTGCTGGTGGGACTGGCGTCGCTGTTAACCCTGACGACCCACGGCGCCCTGTGGGTAGCCGTGAAGACCGATGGCGATTTACAATTCCGATCCAGGAGAATGGCAGAAATCACATGGTGGGGGGTTGTAGGGTCCACATTGGTGTTGACCCTGGTCACGTTTCAGGTGCAACCTCATATCCCCGACCGATTGAAACAAGAACCGTGGGGAATGATTTTTCCTGTGATCGCACTGACCGGACTGGCAGGAGTGCGTTGGTATCTGCACAAAAAGGAAGACACGCGCTCATTCCTTTCGTCGTGTCTGTACATTCTTGGCATGCTGACCAGCAGCGTGTTTGGTCTTTACCCTTATGTTCTACCCTCTAATTCTGACTCGTCCCTGAGCCTGACTCTATACAACGCAGCTGCTCCTGCTTATGGCCTCAGGGTAGGCCTGGTCTGGTGGTTCATTGGAATATTCCTTGTGAGTGTTTACTTCATATACACCTACCGAAGCTTTGCCGGAAAAGTGCAAACGGAAGAGAGTGGCGGTTACTAGTCGCCCGGCAACTTGAATTGGGGAATTTCTCTTCCCTGCAATGCTCTTTCACCCAGAATCCGGCCGCTACCGGGCGACGACGGCTCAGATTCTTCACACTTTTTCGTTGTCCTTCATCAAGTTAGAAGGGACGGCTGATTTCTCCGGTTTGATGGCATGGGACTTGCTCAAACAAGGACGAGGTCAGAATGGACCCATCCAAAAAGATGAAAATCCTCGTGGTAGAAGACGACAAGCTGTTTTTGTGGACCCTCAATCACTTCCTACAAAAGGAAGGATATGAGGTCTGCTCTGCGTTGACCGGTGAGTTAGCGTTCGACTTGGCCCAGCACGAGGCTTTTGATGTCGTTATCTCCGATTTTCATCTGCCCGGCTTGAATGGGCGTGACTTGATACGGAGAGTCAAGACACTCCAGCCGAAGGCCAAGACCGTCTTGATTAGTGCCTACCAAAGAGATGAAGTTGCCCAAGAAGACGAACTTACCTTAAACGGATACTTGAATAAGCCTATTGAACTCGGTACATTAAGACAACTCCTGCTGGACCTGACTATGGACGGATAATGATTGAGCATAGCTTTAGTTCTAATGTGGCAGAAAGCGGTCCCGTAGATTCGTCACGAGATGTTACTGGTATATTGATTCCACAAATCTTCCCCAGACCCCAATCTGCGGTTAGTCATAGCTCCTGTTGTACGACTCCGCTGACTCATCAAACCCTCTCGCCCGAAGAACAACCTGGCAGACAATCCGAGAAGAACCGGTTGCGCCTGGTGTTTTGGGAGACCACTTCGGCCTGCAACTTGGAGTGCGTCCATTGTCGCAGGATTGACGTTGCCGCCGAACTGGCCAAACAGGACATGAGTACTCAGCAAGGCCTGGCATTCATCAGTTCCCTCGCGGAAGCTGGCAAGCCCATCCTGGTTCTGAGCGGAGGTGAACCCCTTTCTCGTCCGGACATCTTTCAGTTGGCAGGCCATGCGCGGAAAGAGGGACTGACAACCGCCCTGGCAACCAATGGCACACTGATCGACGGGCCAATCGCTCGTGAGATTGTGGCATCTGGAGTTGGACGCGTAGCTATTAGCATCGATGGCGCCAATCCTGCGACGCATGACAGGTTTCGGGGTATCCCTGGGTCCTTTCTAAAAGCGTTGGACGGGTTCGAACATTTGAAACGAGCCGGCATGAGCATGCAGATTAACTGCACTCTAGCCAGACACAACGTGGCCGAACGCGAGGACCTCTACAAGCTCGCACTCAAGTTGGGTGCTGATGCGCTGCATATTTTTATGTTGGTCCCGGTCGGTTGTGGCGTTGAAATCGCAGCTGACAGTCAATTGCCTGCTGATGAATACGAAACCATCCTGAATTGGTTTTATGACAAATCCAGAGAGGGAAAGGTACAGACTAAAGCAACCTGCGCTCCTCACTACTATCGCATCATGCGCCAGCGAGCAAAGGCGGAGGGCGTGAAACTCTCGTTTGCCACCCACGGGATGGACGCGGTTACGCGTGGTTGCCTTGCCGGTTCATCAGTCTGCTTTATCTCCCACAAAGGAGAGGTTTTCCCTTGTGGCTATCTGCCGGTCACAGCAGGAAACGTGCTGGAGCAGCCGTTTCGGGAGGTCTGGGAGAAATCCGCGGTGTTCGAACAACTGCGTGACACCACCAATCTGAAAGGCAAGTGTGGACTCTGCGAGTACCGCAATGTCTGCGAGGGATGTCGGGCTCGGGCCTATGGCGAGACCGGCGACTACCTGGCCGAAGAGCCCCACTGCACCTTCCACCCCAGAGCATTAAGTTCGACTCGGTAGTCGAGATTTGCCGTCTCACAAATTGCGGTCAGAGCTGGAAAGCTACGCTTGTGAGCCATCCTCCGCTCTTCTATTCTGCAGAAAGCGTGAAACTGAGCCGCATCATGTCTTGTGGCTCCGGTGTGACCTCGTAGGCCCTGCTTCCTCCCAGGATTTGGTTGATTGCAGCAATATCGCCTTCCGAGAAAAACCGGCCTCCGATAAAGTGAACCACGAGCGTTTGGTAGTCCAGAGGCTCAATTTCAAATGGCAAGCTCCTCAGATGATCGTGGGTGGGCAGCGCTTTGAGTCCGTCGGAGATACGTTGTCTGAGTGCACTAATCCT
>DATKMG010000354.1:0-16657 GCA_035541995.1 Terriglobia bacterium | reverse complement strand
CGGAGCAGCGGAAAGGTCAAGCTGGAACGAGGTTGAAAAGATATTCGCAACGTTAAACGAAAGAACGGGGCTTACGGTCCCACTTGGAAGTTGCAAAGAGGAAAGAACGCCAAGGTCATTGATGGCGAGTTGCCAAATGTTTCCGCCCGAATCAGGGGCGAAGATATAAGGATTCGGCATTGACTCACCTCGGTATTGGCTCAACTTCGGGCTTGGTGGCCCAAGGTTGTATCACATAAGCGGGTCGGCTCTTTTCCGCTTCCTGGCTGAAGCTCTGGAATTCATCCAGAAGATGAAGTGCTCCGGTACTTCCCTGCGGGGTATCAATTCCAAGCTCGTCCCGTGTGGAAGTGTACCGAGGATCGTTTTCCCCGTAGAGGTAGAACAAAACGCGCTTCAGGAGCGCGAGCATGGCAACGTAATGAAATTGTTCCGGGATCAGTGGAATCTCAACCGCGTCTCCAGTCGATCCCGATAGAGCCGTGATATTGACAATCAGTCCTGCCCCCGTTCCCGAGGCTGCGAACGTCGGTACCCCATTGGCAGTCTGAAAATTCTGCCCTCCGAAAATTAGCGAGATTGCCGTGGGAATTCCTCCCGCAGCTATCGCTGTAACTTGGCCAATGGCCCATGCCGAACCTTGGTAGATCACGAACGTATCATTCGCGGCAAAGTTCGCGCCGGCTTGGGCACCAATCGTCAGGGCTGATATCTGTCCCGTTGTTGGACGAATGTACCGCGCCCAATACATTCCCTTGAGATGGTAAACCCCGTCAGGAGTCGGACTTATGGCGAGTGTTGTTAGAGCGTTGCCGGGAAGGTTGAAGTATTTCTTTGGGGCTCCGACCAAGCCGTTATTTAGAAGTCTTTGAATTTCGTCGGAGTTTTCAACGAAATCCACCGAGGTTTCATTCCCAGCGCTTGGCAGATAGTAGAAATTGATCATCTGCTCGTAGTCGGGAGCGTTGGGGCCGATAGCAGAAAGGTCGTAAATCTGCACATTGGTCTGCGTATCCAGCGCGAAGAACTTCTTTCGCCACCAGTAACGCTGCCGTCCTATCAGCCAGGAGAGTGAAGCATCCAGCCAGGTATCGATTGTTGCAGGAGTCCCTGAGGGTAGACCCGGGGGAGGTGACACAAAGAGATTTGTGGCCCTGTTCTCGCACAATCCGCGAACACCATAGACGATGTCATTAAGGGTCATAGTCGTGTTAAAATGAAAGCGGCTGGAGGGCTTCGTAAGAGCCACCCCAGCCATTAGCCACAAGCTGAGGACACAGCCCATGACCAATGAAATTGTAAACCCGCCCGAGAGAATCTACAAGACAACTGAAAAGCATAGGGCCGATCAGAAGGAGTGGTATCGTCTTCATCGAGAAGAGGCCCTTGCTTGGTCTAAGAGATTCCGCGATGAACACAGCGAAGAACTCAAAGCCTACAGGAACCGCCCCGAGGTAAAGGAAAAAAAGAGAGAGAATAGTAAGAGATATGCTGCCAAGCGTGTTCCTGGAGAGCAGGCCCGATACGCAAGAGAGTGGAGAGCAAAACAGGCAGCTAAAAGACCAAAAAGACCTCCCTTTGATCCGGTTGCATACAGAAAGAAATATTATCAAGAGCATCGAGAGAAAATTGCTGAATACAGCAAGATAGCTTACCAGAAATTTATTAACGACCCGGAAAGGCGAGCGCGCAAGGCAGCTAAACTTCGCGAGAAAAGAAGGAATAACCCCGAATATCAACGAGCCCTTCGCGCTAAATCCATGTCGAAGCCGGAGGTTAGAGCAAGAGCTTACGTATTGCAGAATAAATGGAAAAAGGAGCACAAGGACATGGTTCTCGCCCAAGTCAATCGGAGAAGAACTCGTGAGTATACGGCTTCTGGTAGTTTTACGGTTCTTGAATGGAAGGCTCTCTGTGCATTCTTTAAGCATCGGTGCGCAATGTGTAGACGTAAGAGGAAATTGACGGTTGATCATATCATTCCACTTTCAAAAGGGGGCAGCAGTTTCATCTCAAACATCCAGCCTCTGTGCCAATCGTGCAACTCTATGAAACATAACAAAATCATGCTTCCTACAATCACCGGTCCGCTGTTTCACATAGGAGAACAAACAAGCGTTCCCTTATTCACTTTCTGATCAAGTTCATCGACTGCCTTTTTCAACATTGCATCCATCTGTCTTAATTGAGGTGGACGCTCTTTCAGTCCCAATTCTTCGGACTCCTTTTCCATTCGCTGAATTATTTCTGCAATTCTTTCGGCGCGAAAGGGCTTATAGTCTGAGTAGCTGTACCCGTACGCGTCGTAATGCAATGGCTGGATCGTGGTGTCAACAAAGCACTCATAACCCAACCGAGTGGCCTTTAGTACAAAGCTAATATCTTCCCCCGCCTCAGCATCCAAATGCGGAAATCTGATGTTTTCAAACCAGAACCCGTTTCCGGTCGCATGGTACTGATCCGGGTGGTAAGCCTCGGCCACATCCTCCAGAACTCGCCGGCTGATGAGCATAACTCCCGTTCCAACAGCGTCAACGGGAATTAAGGTTTGATTCTCGTCCCAGGTAACGAGCTCCCCAAAATTCTGCTCTGCCTCCATAAAGACCCGAATGTTCGGGATAGCCGGATCGGTGCGCCTGGTGCAGAGCGCAGCCACAATGTCTTTGCCGTGGCTCAAGAGGCGGTCAAGGGTGTCGGGCTCCAATCCCATGTCGCAATCGACGAATAGGCAGTAGTCCGCGTTCTTGCGCATGTTCATTACACAGGCATTTCTTGCCCAGTGGACTACACTCATGCTCGAAAGAGGTGGAAATACAACATCGAATTTGCCATTTGGGCACTGACCTGGATCATGGAAGCTTGGCTTGTATTCGGGATTCTCGCAGACTTTTTCCGCCTCACGCACGTTGCATTTGCATCGGCTGTATTCAATGACGGCTGAGATTGAACCGCTGAATTGCGGTACGGGAGATCCGTGTATGGGCGAAAGAACGTCGATTCGAATGGTAGATTCTCCTGTCTCAGCCCTTCAGGCCGTATCCATTTCCACCTAACATTGCCGCTTCTGCGTCCGATCGCGCCTCGTCTGATTTCAACCATTTCTTTCCGTAGACCTCCGAACCTACATAAATCCTTTTTGAAAACGGTCGGAGGTCGTGTACTTGCCGATGGTCTCCGGCCGGGACGACTCCACATCCATTAGGACACATTGGAACATCCCAGCCTGTAACCATTGGCCTCCTGCAAGATGGGCAGAGCGGAGCTTCCTGCTCCGCTTGAACCGTCTTTGACATTGGAACGACCTTTCTACGCCCTTACTTGGCGTCGGCCGGAAAGACTGCCTTGCCCCGGGATGGCAGCGGCAGAGGGTTCATCTCCATTCCCGTTCTTCTCTTCACCAATTTGCGCCTTGAGCCGCTCGTTCTCCTGCTGAACTTTCTTCAGCAGTTCGCTTTGCTCGGCGAGTTGACCCTTTGCACGCTCGGCCTTCTGATGGTCGGTGAGTTTCGAGTCAACGTAGGCATCCAAGGAAACAAGCCCACCTTCAGCCAGAATACGGTTCAAAACCTCCTGGACCTCCGGGTCCGAGGTGGTGTAGTGACCGTTCACGAATTGCGCCTGGTAGCCTGGAATCTTCTGGGATTCTCCGGTCGTTGGGTTGAGTACCGTGGCTTCCTTCGTGCAACAAATCACATGGTTATCGTGCTTGCTGTGGTAGGTGACAGGTTCAACCTGATGGCGCCGGAACTTGTTGCCCGCACATCCCATCCAGTCGCCCGAGAGGAATTTCCCCTCGCAGAAAATGCACACATACTCTTTTCTTTCAATCTTCGGCATAATCGTTGCTTCCCTTCTTTGGCCCGTTAAGGCCGGAATCTTACTTCGCTGACTTCCCGCGAACCTGCATCACTTCGGGCTCGTCTGCCGCGGCATCCTTCGCCATCGCTTCGAGTTTGGCTTCCAGCTTCGCCACTCGCGCGTGGGCGTCCGCTACTCCCTGCTGCGAGGCCGTGAGTGCTTTATCGAGCGCGAGACACGCCTTCCTGAGATCGTAGGGGCTTGGCTGTAAACTTACCAGAATGTTTTCAATGTCGGTCGCCACGTTGAGGCTCCTTATCAACCATTTTTGCAATGTCCAGCAGGCTGCATTTGTGCGGGAAATATCCGGTTCCCTTTAGCGTCGGAAATGTCCACTCTTTTCCACCCTGCTCGATTGCTTGCTTCACAATCAATACTCCGCACTTTGAGCATCCGTGCGGTCCATAGAATGTACTGGCAAAGTCCCCAGTCTGCTTTCTCAGCTCCAGGTAATCGACAACCGTTCCGGCTGCAACCGATGATGGCTCAACTGGTGGGACGGTGGACGAGCGTGCCCGCCGACGAAGCAAGAGATCAGCCCCCTCGCGGATAAGTGCGAAAGCTCGCTTCCAATCTTGGTTCGGAGTTTCCTGCTTTTGAACATTCGCCCAATCCGCCAAAACTGCCAAATCGTGATCGCTAAAATCGTTGCCATTATCGGTCAAGAGATTGAACAGCGAATACGTACTGCGCTGCTGGCCTGATCCCATTTCAGGTTCAACTTTCTCACTCACACATGGATTCATAGATAACTCCTTTTCATCCGGCCTATTCCCGGTGGTCAATATACTTGCTCGAACTCGCTTCCTTGTGCGGACAGATGCCGCCGTTCCTAAAACTCGCTATGTTGCAGTTGAAACACATGGTTTGGAGAATCGGAGGAAATCCGTTCCTGATGGCCCAAGTAACAATCTGTGTGCCTCCGACCTGTCCTCCCATGCTTTTTCGATGAGCCGCGCCGTCACGGTTGATGTGATCAAACGTCAGCATCTTCTCGCACGTTTCTCCGCAACAAACACAAGCCCATCCGTAGTGGTCGAAGCATTGGCGACGGCGAGAGATGCGATTCTCGGTATTCCGCTCTTGATTCTCTTTGTTGTGCTTTCCGCATCGCTGAGTTCCTTCTTCCACCTTTTCGTCGCATTGCCAGCACAAGCCTTTAACGAGTCGCTTGCGATGAGCCTCTTTCGTTATCCTGAGAACATCGGCTCGTTTCTCTGGCGAGCCATGATAGGAAATCTTGTGAATATCCGCATCACATTCCCGACAGAGACTTTTCGGAACTGGTGGATCACCCTTCGTCCCGAATTTATTGATTGGTCGATTTCGATTACATCTTGGACATTGTTTCTTTTTCATTGTGTACCTCTCGCCCCATTATAGAACGAGAGGTACACAACATTCACTAAAAATTAAACAAACCTGATGCCTGTTAACTCTCTAGGCATAGGCAGAGAAGTCGTACCCAACCGCATGTCGTTATTGTTACCTGCCATGAGGCAGGGCGCGGTCATTTCTGCCGCGCTCTCATGGTTCACATTCCCATGAGACCAGACTATCGCATCACCCGAAACGGGTGTTCTCTCGCTTAGTCGTTCACGGTCTGCCTTCGATGGTCCGAACGGCAGTTCCGCCCTGTTGGGATTCGCACCCTCCAAGTCAATCAGAGAGAATTCCTCTCCCACATTTCGGTGGGGAGGGGCCACATTGACCTTTTCTTGAGTGAAGATCCAGCCCGCCTGCGTATCTTTTTTGTTATCTGCAACATACATAATGTTGCAGAGGTTGGTCATTTCTGCCAACCTCTCATGGTTTTTGTTCCCATGAGAACGGACTATTGCATCACCCACTTGGGGTGTCTCTTCGCTTAGTCTCTCACGGTCCGTTTCCGGTTCCGCCTCATTAGCCATTTCAGCTTTTGAGTCAATTAGAAGAGATTCCTCTCCAGCATTTCGGCTGGAAGGGGCCATCGACCATTCGTCCTGTTCGGCGTCCACTCCGGTTTGTACGACATTCTCGCGGTACTGTGTGTCGCGGGTTTCGCCCTGGTCCGCAAGGTAGCAGAACTCAACGTTGTTGAGATCCACCGAGTACATTTCAGTGGCGAAACCTGGCTGGCCTGAGACGCCGGCTTCCATGAGCCAGTTGCGGGCGAGCATGTACTCACCGTGAGGGAGAGTCAGCCGCTTGATGTTGACGCCAAAGATCGTTTGGCCTACCTCGGTCAACAGCTTGGACTGGGAGTAGTAGTTGATGGCCGAGATGATGACCGGCGCAGCGATGAGCAGCTTGGCCGGCGATCCGTACCGGAACGAAGTTTGGGAGAAAGTGTTGAATTCGGTGAGGGTTCCGGTCGTCTGGAAGTCCATCACGTTGGTGGAAACACGCGAGCGGAAGCCCATCGTGGTCCAGATGGTGTTGGGAGCAGCGAGGGATTCGGAAGCTCGGGACCAAAGACCTGAGCCCTCAATTTCCTTCTTGTGCTCCATAAGAGCCTTGGCTTTCTGATATTGATAGTCCGATTCACCGTAGGTCCGGGATGCCTGCATGGTGCGGGTCAACTGGACCGGGGTTCGGAAAATCTGGCAATAGCTGATCGGCACAACCTTCTGGGTCGAACGGAAAGACCCGTAGGTGTCGCCTTCAGCGTAGGCCGAACCGATGATGCGCAAGGCGTTTGTGGGATAGATCGAGTCGGCGCCTGCTCCGCCCACTCCGCGGGTAACGGTTAGCACGTTGGCTGCAATGCCGGTAACGCGCATGATTTCAGGGGCGCTGGCATTCGACTGTGGCTTAATCACAGCCACAAGGTCATTGGTTGCGAACAGGGAGCCGGTTGAAACGGTCAATGTGGTTGCCACCGAACTGAGAGTGGTGGTTCCGGCCTGGTAATCCCACAAGTTGCGGAGGTCGTCTTCAATCCGCTCGATGCGGGGCACTGGGGTAGATTTCTTCTTCTTGGCGTTCGTGGTCATGACAATAAGCGGCGTCACATCGGGTTGCAACTGAACGATTTTGTCGCCCAGTACCCGAACCTGAACAGTTTCCGTTACTGCTGTGTCCCACGAACGATAGGACGTTAAGCCCGTAGGCATGGTTTTCCCACCTTATTATCGAGTACGGTTGGAGGAAGTCTCCAGCGAGAGCGGATTTGCGCGATCATAGGCGTCTTGCATCGCGCCCATCTCGTCGTCCGCGCTGGTCGTCCTCGGCTCCAATCGGCCAGAAGGTCTGCCAGGTTTCAGCGAACCTCCTAATTCACTTCTTCGGGTCGCAGTTCTCTCCTGCCTTCTCCCCTGTTCCAACGCTCTCTGCACCAGAGCCTCGGGCTGCTGGTAGTTTTTGCCGCGCAAGTAGGTGATTGCGTGGCGCAACTGCTGCATGGCGTTTTGAAGAGGCGGAAGCGGCTGCCGGGTCTTCGGATCGATGAACTGGATATCGAAAATGTCTTTACCAGTCTCGTTCGCGTATTCCTCGGCCGCTCGTTCCAGTGCCCCACCTTCACCGCTTAATTGGGCGATGTCGGAGTACCCTGGCTCCTTGCTGAGGAGTTCCCGCGCTTGGTCGTAGGTTGATGCCTCTTCGTCAACTGTTCCTTCACGCTTTTCCAGGACACTCTCCAGATAGGGTGAAAGAATCTTTTCCTGCGTCCATTTGTCCGCAAGAACCCCGCTGACGATTTGAGGCGACACTTGGCCAAGTAGCAGGATCCCGAATTCCGTCATGACCTGGGTGAGGTCACGATAAGCCTTCGCTTGCTCTTCCGGATTGGGAGTTTCTCCCTCTCGCGTCCCGGCAATCGCCGCCAGCGCATCGTAAAGGCGAGGAGCAAAATGGTTTGCACCCTCGTCGGTAATGATGGCTTGGGCGGTCTGAGAGGCAAGGCTACTGATTTCCTCCCAGCTTGCCGGCTGCGTTTGGGTCTGTTGCTCCTGGGCGGGTTGGGTTTCTTCTTGGGGAGGGGCCTGCTGCTCCTGTTGTCGAATAGCTTCATCACGCCGTTGGTTGGCAATGTAGATGTCGCTATTGATCTTGTCAGTGAGCAGGCGCCTTAAACTGGGACCGTGAGTTGGATCGTCCAGGCTTTCCTTGTCGTACCCCCAGCGCTGCGCGGCAAGAGCAAGGAATTCATCGGGAAATGTTTTTGCCTGTCTCGATGGGAGAAGGTCTTCATACCCGATGGCTGCTTCCTCTTGTTCTTCAGCGGCGGTGGTCTCCTGAGGTTCCCCGGTCTCTTCACCCTGCTGCGGAGTGGCTTCTGGCTGTTCTCCTTCGGGTGGGTGTTCGTCGGGGAGAGTCTGGGTTGTCTGCTCTCCGTTTTCGATGGGTGGTTCATCGATAGTCGGCTGAGGAGACACTAGAGCTCTTTCAACGGATTCTGTTGTGGTGGCGTCTGATGCCATTGTCAAAACCTCTTTCTGTACGGGGTGGTTCCGTACAATGGCATCAAAGCAGAGGAAATACGGGGCGTGTCAAGTAAGATTTACGGGCAAGGCATCTCTAGTTGCTTGGAAGCGTCTAAAGGTTGAGAATCATGGCTGTCTCTGAACCGCTCCCAACTCACAACTTCAAAGTATCTTCTGATTGCCCATTTCTGGAATCTGCGGTGGTCTAAAGTCGCACGATTATAGGCCATAGGATAGGCAAAACATCCTAGATTGGTAATCTCGTTGAACCTGTAAAGTATTTCTGTGAATGTCTCTTTAGAGTCATATCCGATAAGCATATAGACGACGAGGTGCTGTGGCTTTATCCCAAATCTTTTCAAGGTTCCAACGCCCGCCTTGAATCTTGCCTCGTCCCGAAGATTGTCCCAAGCTGTGTACACACACTTTCTATTAAATTGAGCATCCCGATAATCTAACGAAGCGATCCAGAAAGCGGCTTCATCATCGATCTGGCGAATGTTTATCCCTTGATTGAATGAAACCTTAAAACCTCCATGCCTGATCTCGCTGCATCTTTCGAGCCACTGTTGCTTGGGTTGACCAAAGAAGTCATTGTCTAATAGTAGGAGATGTTTGGGATAGGGCTCTCCACGCCAAATGTCTTGTACCGAATGAACCGAAGACGGCTTTCCTTCTTTTCCCGGAACTACGCAAAACCTACAGCTTAGTCGGCACCCTCTAGCCGTGAAACCGATGCTGTGCTGGTACTTAGGCCAAAGCGAATAGTCTGGTTTTACGCCTTCACTGTCCAGTCCTAAAACTGAGTCCAGGTTACTTTTGATATCGTACCCAGTTCCTCCAGTAATGGCACCAGGAAACAAAATCGAAATCTGATTCCGTCTCATCTCAGATGACGTAAAGATCGAGGATGAATAAACTTTATCTGGAACAGAGGGACACGAATTAAGCCAAACGGTATCTCCGCTCGCCTTATGCCAAGCCGATATTTTTGCAAGTGCCAAGTTTGGGATATTCCCATCAACCTGAAAAAGCAGAATGTCCATTTTTATTGTATTTAATAAAACTACTTCACGAGGACTTCGGTACCTTCCACAATGATATCGGCGTCAATGTCCCAATCTCGGGTACTCACCGTGAGCCAGGGATACATCTTCTGCGCTGCAATTGCTTCCTCGGGATCTTCCAACTGCGCAAAGGCAAAGTGGCCCATGGCGAAGAATCCTGCTACTTGGTATCCCCCAATCTCCAGGATGCGCTGCTTATGCCTCTCCGTCTTTATCAGATAGTCCACCACACGCTTTCGGGTTTTGGTCACATCTTCGGGAGACATGGGAGCGCGTGAGGCTACGACAAATTGTGTGCCTCCCTCAACATAGTGCTTTTCGACGGTCCAGCCAGCCGCACGGAACATATCAGGGAAACTCGTTTCGGTCCAGGCCCAGAGGTGGAACTCGTAGTGGTGCTCGGGAGTCTCGTTCGCGGGGGAGGAAGCCACGACATAGCGAGCGTCGGCTCCGTCGCCAGAGAATAGATTGCGAAGAAACCCATGAGGATCTACCAAATGCTCAAGAGTTTCAGTGAGCACAACAATATCGGCGGCGTCGGCTGCGGCGGTTGGATTCGTGATGTCCGAGGAATAGACGGGAACTCCATACTTCTCCTTCGCCCACTGAATATTCGAAGGCTGCATATCGTATCCCCACAACTGAAGGTGGGGATGCCGCTTTCGAACCTCATTCAGGAATCCACCGTTTCCGGCTCCAAAGTCGGCCAGCGAGTGAATAGGGAAGTTCTTTACGAGGTACTGGACTTCGCGTAATGCCCTGAGCATTCGGGGTTGGTGTCCCGGCTCGTTGATGTGGTCCGAGACTAGCCGGTCGGCATAGAATGCCGCGTCGTGGAACTGTGGAGTGTCGAAGAGTTTATATTCCATGAAAAGTGGTTGACCTTTCTGTCCAACTTTTTGGAAGAGGTTGATTGTAAGGAACGGAAAACCAGCTACAGGTTTCCTCTTCTTGTTTTATTCTGGCTTCAAGTCCCGGAGCAGGGACAGATCCGTTTTCCAAAGCATCGACCAGTAATTCCTTTGCTTGATCCAAAACACATCGAGGACAGGCGTGGTAACCAAGTTTCAATGAGTAAGTGTGGCGAAGTTTATGCTTACCACAAACACCAGGAGTTAAAGCCAATCTCAATCTCAGAAAAAACTCTCTCATTTTCCCTCAATTCACCAGTGAAGAAGGCTCCACGGGTTGAGATTTACAGTTGCATTGCTTCAGACTTCCCATGAATTCAAGGAGTTTTACCGTGTTTCCGGCTGGGCCGCGGGAGTGGACCCTGCAATCTTCAATCCGGCTTTCAACAAAATTGAAGTCTCCGCCCGAATAGAACAGGTCGCAGCGCTTCAACTCGCAGCGCATGAAGATGCACTCTTCCAAGATCAGGACTTCGCCTTCAAGGGTTTTGTCTTTGTAGATGGTCACTGCGAGATCCTTCCCACAAACGCTTTCGCTTTCGAACTTGGACGGCGCGGGGCCGAGGTGTGCGGCTTCTTCCCTTCCAGAATTTCAGTGGCGTCTTCGATCATTGCTTCTACTTTCCGGTCGTCTGAGAACGTGACAACGCGATCATCGAAGCCCACGTCGGCCGGTGGTTTCGTGTTCGTGATTTCGTCTGTCTCAATCCCAAACGCCTTACACCACTTCCGAACTTCGTCCAAGTCTTTGCGGGCGGTCAGGATGTAGATTTTGTAACCCTTCTTCTTCATCCATCCCATCAGGTTCAAGCATTTCAGGCTGGGATAGCCGAGTTCTCCCTCAGCCCGGGATTGATTGAGCGTGGAATCGAAGTCGAACCAAGCGATTTTGATTTCTTTTGGCATTATCCCTCGCGGTGCTGCCCACTATATAAGCACGTTATGACTTCGACTGACAAAGGTTTTTTCGGCTGGTACTTACTCATCGTGGTCTCAATCCACGTCTGGTCGCCGCAATATTCGTTTCCGAAGAATCCGACCTTATACGGGACATTTGGAACCCACAAACATTGCCCGCCAACCATTGACTCTAGGGCCTTTCCATCCGGCCAGCGCATTCGCGTCATGATCGGCCTGTCAGTATGGTTCGCACAGAGTCCCCGCATGATTTCAAGAGTGTACGGAGCCATCAAGTCGTCGTCGTCCATGTAGGTTAACCAGCTTCCCTTTGCGACGGTTAGTCCAAGATTCCGCTGAGGACCACCCCAAGCATTCTTTGCGCCTCCGCACGAGTAGTAAAAGAATTGCGGTCCAAACTCGTTCATGATGTCCCTGCCCGGGTTGCATCCATGGTTCAAATCCCCGATCACTAGAACTTCGTCTCCCGGCATCAAGGGCTGCTGGATAATGCTTCGGAGCGTGTCTGTGAGGCTCAGGCGTCCCATCGTGGGCACAAGGACTGAGAACCTTACGGTCTCCATACCGCCCACTCCTTTGGAAATCCCGCTGCTTGCCGCTTGATGTAGGTCTGATTGTCCATTCCATGCAACGCATTGATCCGGGATGTCGTGGGATGCCAATTGCCGGGAACCTGGTGGTCTTCATGGCGCCAGATGATCTTTCCGCGGCGGTCGATCACAACACCATCTTGCTTCGCCTTGTCGCTAAACTCTAGGTCGCTAAATCTTGCGTAATACGCTGGGTGGAGAAAGTATCCGTAGCGGTTAAGGTATGCCCGCGTCACGACTGGATGGGTAATAATGTCGGGCCACAAGTCTTTTCCATGGTCGTCCAAGGTCGTAACCCAGAGAACCGCCGCAGCCTCAGGATCAGGAATTGCGTCCATGATCTCCCTGTCCCAATGTTCGGAAGGATACAGGTCATCAGCCATCATCACTAGAATCTTTCCCTTGGAAAACTCAGCAGCAGAGTTCCAGCCCGAAACAGGGCTTCCACCCGAGACGATAAGAACTTGGTTGGTAATGAATGGACTATGCGGACACTTTGGAAAGGAGACGTATTCACATGCCATCACATGCTCAATTGGGAAAGCGTGGGAGTGGTACGCTCGCTCAAACCACCTACGGGCTGTTTCCTCGCACGTTCCCGGCTGGGCAGTTGCGTGCAAAAGCGAGATCATAGGTTTGGACATTGAATCATCCTTCCCAATTCAAGAGTCTTTCCCTCCAGTGGAGGCTTGAAGTAGTAGGCATCAGCCCAAATCATCTGCCCATGGCGGCAGTTTACATCACCAAAGTTCCACAAATTGAATCCATACTGACGTAGGAACAAATCAACATCGGAGAATAGCGGCTGGCCTTCATACAGTGGATGGAATTCAACCTCCACCACAATCCATAGGGTTTTACCGATTGTCTTGATGGAGCCTTTCAGGATGTCAAGCTCTGATCCCTGGGTATCCAGCTTCAAAAGGTCAACGGACCTACCAGGACGATTAACTTCCATCCAGCTATCGAGGTCAACTGTAGGAACTTCCTTCTGTCCGACGATTCGGTGTCCAGCGAATCCGTTGGATAATAAAGTTTGGTCGGGTCGATAGAACGAACCACACTCAGAATTCTCCGTAATCCAGAAGTTTCTGGAGTTTGACTCAATGTCCAAGGCCAGGGGAATGAACGTGTGGTTGGGGTGTATTTCTCCGAGGCGTGCGCACTCATCAGGATCGGGATCGAAGCCTATAACCTCCGCCCCGATTTTCTCCCAGGCGGAAGGGGGGCCCAGCCGGCAACCAGCGTCCACTATCAGACAACCGTTCATCGCTTCGTCCTTTCAAAGATTGCCCTGCTAATCCCTTCTTCCAGCAAAATGTTGGCCTCGAATCCAAATGTTTCGGCCAAGGTAATATCCGCAATCCGGCGCATTGAAGAAGCAGGCTTTGAGGTGTCGGCTGTGATCGTTGGAGAATACCCAACCCCTTCAGCTATTTTCTGCGCCAACATGAAGAGGGAGGTCCCAATTCCAGTGCCGATATCCACTGGAGTTCCACGCGGGGCATGATCAATGGCCCAGAGGAAAGCTTTTGCCAAGTCGGATATTTCAATCCAGTCCCGCACCTGTCGGCCGTTCCCCCAGACGGTCAAGGGATTATGCTTGGCCATAGCGCGGGAAAGGATGGCTGAAAATGGGTAAGACTCGGCCTGGTCTCCGCCGTAGCCACTAAACGGGCGAAGGATAACCACCGGGATTCCCTGTTTATGCAACGCCATGGCCATGCGCTCGCCTACCGTCTTGGAAAAGGCGTATGGGTCTGTCTCGGCTGAGTCTATCGAGCAACTTGACGGGTAAATGAAGCATTCCTTTGGAGGGTGCGCAGCCACGTAGCGCATCACCGCGAGATCAAGGCCAATGTCCTGATACTTCTCGATGTCGCCCTTCTCACGCTCGGAGATGTCCTGGATGTGGGCGCCAAGGTGGACGATGATATCAAACTGAAACGCTGACCAATCTACGTTTCCAAACGCAAGTGGAATTTCATCAATAGAATGCTTAGTCTTGGGACGACAAGGAAATGCTGGGTCACACGATACCACCCTAAATTCAGAGCTTACCAATAAAGGGATAAGATGCCTTCCCACAAATCCGGCCCCGCCGATGACGAGTGCGGTTTTCATTTATTCCTCTTTCAACTTTTCGGTTATTGCCTTGAAGAGTTCAGTAGCAGCCTCGACCAACTTATCAACTGATTCAGGAATGTTCACCGTCAGGTGAGTTGTGCCGCGATTAATCTCGATTTCTACTTTCATCTTCCCTCTTTCCACGGCGGTTTGATCCTCGCCGCTTGCAGAAATTCTTCGTCCGGACTCTTCGGAGTATTACGGCTTCGCGTCCCAGCGTCCTTAACGATGAGCACGAGAAGCGCTATTAGGATGGCAACCCCAATTAAGTCAGACATTCCATTTCTTCGTTGGCGCAAGAGTGGCCTTGGCAAGTTCCTACTTTAACCACTCGATTTGTTTTTTCAGTCCGCGACGAGATTCATCCTCTTTTTTAAGCCTCGTGTATTTCTCTATGGCATTACTGTGCCCTGTATGGTAATAAAGAATTTGATTATCGTTTTCAAGCTGTTCTGCTTTCCCTCGACGGTAGGCTTCCTGAATGTACTTCTCCAATCTGGTTGGGTTGTAAATGATTGTCGCTTCATAGAGCCAGTGAGCGAACATCACGATCCAGTGAATCCCAAATGGAAAGCATACGGCCAATTCCCTACATGGATCATAATAGGCCACTCGATAGAAGCGCGGGAGCATCTCACCTTGGCCAATTAATTGCAAGCGGCTGATATTCATTGTTTAACCTCCACCAAAGAAGGTTTTGCAAACTTAGAGAGAAGTTCCTCCATGCGGTCCTTGAGTGAGTGATGTTCCCGGATGCTCTTCGCCGCTTCCTTGCCGATTTGCTGTGCCATCTCGGGATTCTTCATCACCCCACGCATGACTGCAACGAGGTCCTTGGGATCGTCCCGATAGAACAGAATGTTCTTGCCGTGGTCAAACCCCTTCATATTTCTCACTCCCTGGCCTTCCAGCCGCGGAGTCAGCAGGCAGACGCCGCACGCCATTACCTCTGTGACCTTCGTCACCATGAGTTGGGAGAGTGAAGGCAGGTTGACGAAGCACATCATCCGATTGTAGTTCCATGCGAGACGACGCGCCGTCATGAACGGGTTCAAACCCTCGATGTCCTGAATCACCACATTCCCGCAGATCAATTCAACGGGAAGGTCGTAAACCTGGGCGACCTTATCCATGAACACTTTGCGCTTCCCGTACATCAACCCGATAAACCCAAAGGGGATTGTCTTCAGGGTTATATCGATGCAGGCGCCGTGGCAGATTGGGCAGAGTTCCGTACCTGCCATCTTGCCGGCTGGTCCGGTAATCATCGCCTTCTTTCCGCCCGATCCGTGACAGTGTGGACAGGCCCAAGGCTCAAAGACTGTGGTATCAACGCCAAATGGAAGCCAGGTGCAGCGGTCTTTTGCCCGATTACTGAGCGCTTCGGCATCTTGAATGGCTGGGTAGAAGTGATGGTCGAACGAGTCGAGCAATTCGGGGAATGGGAAGTTCTGGTCGGCCCGCAGCATTGATTCGTGGTAGACGCCGAACTTGGGAACGGTAATGAACTTAATGGCTTGCTTGAACTGCTCCAGCCCGGGATTCTTGCAGAAGTGCTCGGGGCCGCTCATGATCACAAGGTCGGCTTTATTGATGGCGTCCAGCCGATCCCACCAGTTGGCTTTTCCCGTTCGTCCTTGAGCGAAGTCCAAGACTTCATGTCCCATTGCGGTTAAGGTCCGGGGAATTCCGTCAGACACGCTCCACGCACTGTAGAGGCTTCCGGGGTAGATCACGCAGATTTTCAAGGCAGGACATTCCTTTCATGGTTCCATTGTTCTTACAAATTCGATTTTAACGACAACCTTCGTTGGCCTTCGGCAGCGGATCCCGTCTTCCCGGTAGACTTCATTAAGCAGCTTCCTTACCGCGCTCGCCATCGTTCGGGATTCCAAATACCTTACCGACCGCTCCTGGTAGTTGGCGGGCAGCGTGGGAAATTGGACCGTGCCCTTAAATCCCTGCATCATTGAGACGATTCTCCGTGTCGGGTTGCTTTCTTGCTTCGTCGTAGATGAGTTGAGCCAGCCCCGTGCAGGTAAGGCGCTCGGCTGTTAAGAAGATGACCCGCCCGATGTCCGGTGAACTCCCCCCAACGTTCTCATCCTGTTCTGTCAAGGCGTGCTGGGCTTTGTCCTCAAGAACTTGAAGGAGAGCATCCCACATCTCTCCACTGAGGGTTAATTGCTTGAGAACTTGGCGTTGGCGAGGGGTCAGCATTTTTATTAAATACAATAAAACTGTAAGGTTAAACTCCCGGCTTCGGTTCCTTGTATCCCGGGCCACCGACCATCATGCTTGCGGTATTCTCATTCCCCCTCACCATGCTCCCCGGCTCCCGGCGTTCGGCCTCAGAAATGAAATCCTCAATCTCTTGGTCGTCCATGACGGGAGTGTTTTGGGCTGGAGCGAATCCCGAATCCGCGGTGAGGCGTTTCCGCCTTACCGGAGCCATCTGCTGCTGAACGGCTTGGCGGGCCCGTTCTTCCCGATAGGGGCTTGCCTGCTGGGGGATTGGCGCGGGTTGCTGCTGGCTATGTTGGACCGGACGAGGCGGCGAGATCGACGGCCCACCTCTTCCGATAAATGCGGAACGCTTTCTCTGTCGCTCGTCAGGCATACACTTCCTCCTTCATCAAACTCAGTTGGCTCGTCTCGACTTCCATCGAGAGCACGGACTCTGTGAATCCCAGTATTCTCTCTGTCGATACATGCTTTCCGTCCCATTCTCCCGGGAAGTTTGGTCCTGAGTGCCGTACAGGAGAATGGAAGCTCACCTG
>DATKMG010000353.1:0-3333 GCA_035541995.1 Terriglobia bacterium | reverse complement strand
TTCAACCCGCCGCCGGCGATGCTGGGGGCGCGATCGGTGTTGCTTTGTTCATCTGGCACCAGCTGCTGGGGGCTCCCCGAACAGCTAGAGAATCCGACAGCCAGCTTGGCTCTCTGTTAGGCCCCAGATTTAGCCAGGACCAGATTCGAGATTTTCTGAACCAGGTTGGCGCAACCTCCCGCGAGTTTTCTGAAGACGAGGAACTACTGGATGCCGTCGCCAAGCTGATGGATGAAGGGAAAGTGGTCGGCTGGTTTCAAGGTAGAATGGAATTTGGGCCTCGGGCCTTGGGTTGTCGCAGTATTCTGGGTGATGCAAGGAGCCCCAAGATGCAGTCCCTCATGAATCTGAAAATTAAGTTCCGTGAGTCGTTTCGCCCTTTTGCCCCGTCAGTCCTCGAGGAGGAAGCGCCCAAGTACTTCGAAATGAGGAACGGAGAGGTCAGTCCCTATATGCTACTGGTGGCGTTTGTTGATAGTTCGCGGAGGTTACCCCTAGATGGTGACGGGCCTCCTCCGAATGGGATAGAACTGCTAAAGGTGAAACGGTCGGAACTTCCGGCGATCACCCACGTGGACTACTCGGCGCGGATTCAGACTGTTGACCCTCAAAGGCACGGCCGATATTACCGGCTGATCAAAAGGTTTCAGGAAAGGACGGGCTGTCCAGTCATCATCAACACCAGCTTCAATGTGCGTGGTGAGCCGATCGTGTGTGCACCCGACGAGGCTTTTCGCTGTTTCATGGCTACCCACATGGACGTATTGGTACTCGAGAATTTCCTGTTACTCAAGTCTGAGCAGATGACTGACAGAAAGCCGGATGCAGAAAGCTATCTGGCCCAGTTCGAACTGGACTGAGGGACACGTTATCCTCTTATGGGTTCCGATCCCGGTCGTAAGATCAAATGGTACATTTGGAAATCGGCAATCGGAAATTGCCCGGGAGACGAATCGAGGCTTGCAGATCAGGTGTGAGGTTACATGGCTCTGGTTGAAATCAATCGGAATCCTTCTCGACGAGATTTGCGGCAGTTTGCCGGGTTATGGCTACCAGGGTTTATTCTCCTGGTTGGGCTCTTGGCCTGGCACCGATGGGGCTTCTCGATGGGAACTATACTTCTAGGCGTGGCAGGCGTTATTATCTCAGGGTTAGCGCTCTTCTGGCCTAGCCTGGCCCGAGTACTATATATCAGTTGGATGTACGCCGCTTATCCCATCGGGCTCGGGATTTCTTTGTGTGTTTTTGCCATTGTATACTTTGTCATTCTGACTCCAGTAGGGTTGACGATGAGGATGCTGGGCCGGCGACCCCTTGACCTGAAATTTGATCGTTCGGCCAGCACCTACTGGACCGCTCGGCCGCGGTCGATTAAGCTTGAGTCGTACTTCAGGCAATTTTGACATCGACGTCCTATGCAATACCATCCCCAAACTCGCTCGGAGTCACCTGTAACCCAGGATTTTTCAAAGCTGGCAGAACAGCCACCATCCGGTTTCATAAAGGACTTCTCGTCTTATCTGAAACACAACAAGAAATGGTGGTTGATCCCTATAATCCTCACATTGCTCCTGGTTGGCCTTTTGATTGTCCTTGGAGGCAGTGCTGCCGCCCCCTTTATTTATACGCTCTTTTAAGGATGTACTTCATGTATTGGACTCCACTTCTTCCCGGCCTCCCTACATGGATCTGTTTGGGACAGGCAAGAGGACGAGTGGATTGCGACGACTCGCGAAGATCTGCTGATGTTTCAAGGAGTTGCCTTGGTCCCACCCGATCCTCCCGATCCGAAAGCCGATCTTCAGACTCGTTCTTCCATCGACTTTTCTTTCTCAAGCTGGGCAACAAGGTAGGTGAGATTCGTCCACGGTAAAAGAGCCGTCAATATGTCTCCAAAGGGAGGCTCTATTCTGGAGGAAAGTCTGGGCGAGCAAGGTGTTCTTTCCAGATACGATCATGGCGCTTTGCATGAACCACACACAGAATCGTAATGACGGTTTCTTCAACCAGAAACACGATCCGGTAGGGAAAACGGTTGGGAAACACCCAACGCAGTGGGTAAAGCCGATGGCGAATGGGGGAGCGAAGAGGATTTACTGTCAGTCGCCCGATGGCTTCATGAATTTCAGTAACGAACTCTATGCCGAGCCCGGGTTGCTGCCCCTCATACCACTGTGCTGCTGCGTCGATATCCGACTCAACTTGGGGGCGGACCCGAAGCTGATAATTCATGAGTTGAAGCGCTGCCGCAAACGAGCTTCAACCTCTACCCAGGGAATTGATGTCTCAGGATTTCTTTCATGCTCGGCAAGGCGTTGCTTGATGAGCGCACGTTCATCTTCTGTCAACTCACCGCTGTCCAGCCAGTCCCCACCATCAAGCTCCCAAATCTTGTCGAGGATTTCCCGCCGGTCATTCGGCGTGAGTTTTGGCAGCTCAGCGATTATCTCGGTCTTAATCATGCAAATTACTTTAACAGAATTCCGCCCTCTTGGCTTCAGCAAATCCGGGAATCCTCCATAGACCAGGATTATGGACAATTATCGCTAGATAGGGCGTGCCGTCAATGTTGCGCTCTCCGCATCTTCTTGTTCCCGCACAGCCCAAGTCAAGAGGACAACTCCTGCCTTGAGAACAGCGGTACTGTTCAGAAGGCTCAGACCACTAACTCTCACGGTTCCGCATGGGATCATCTTGACAAATAAACTCTTCGTTTCCAACCCTTCCTCCAGCCTGAGAAATGATTACGCTCTCATCTTTCAATCTGTCCTTATCATCTTTGAAAACTTGGGAAACTGATATTTGAATATCAGTTTGCGCACTTATACCTTGCTTCCTGCTGCCGAGAAGGGCTTCGACCACACCATTGATAATCAAGTCCGAGGCTTCGACAAGCGGCTTTAGATTGAGAGGAACTGAATGCTGTTGTAACAGTCATAGGTACCTGATGAACAACACCCGAACTGGGCGGCTGGGACTTTTGATCAGATCCCGCCCTGTTTTGGGCGGCCTGTGGATACAACGGCATAGCGAAAAGACATACCAACAGAAATAGATGGCCTAAGGATCTCATTGGTTTTCTCCTCGCTCACTGACTTTCATTGACAAAATTTCGCTTCAAGTGCAATGGTCGGTCCTGCTCTTCTTTCCTTCCTACGAAGGCGCGATTCCTTATTTCTCTTTAATCATGATTGACTCGAGGTTGGGTCGAACAAAAAAGGAGGCAATGTAACGGCGTTTTAATTGAAAGTTCTTGGGTAACAGAAACTGGAAGCGCTGCACCATCATTGCCGTCATCAGAGTCAATTCGAGGATAGCGAAGTTTCTGGCTAT
>DATKMG010000352.1:0-10275 GCA_035541995.1 Terriglobia bacterium | reverse complement strand
TGAAGTCACTGGAAAAAATCCAGCTGAGCCTGAGTGCTTATTCGAATGCTCTGAACGAGATTGGCCGACGGTTGGCTCAGGCCGAGGTGACCTTGGACCGACTGGTGAGTCTGAAGGCCAAAACCCTGGTAGTTGAGACACCTAATGAGACCCGCAGTGTCACCTCCCAAGATAAACAAAAAGCTAAAGCAATGATTGCTTTTGTAAATCTGGACGCCAAGTCCGGGCGGATTCATTGAAAATTGCAGACTGGCAGGATGGGCTCGATTGTCCACGAAGTTCTTTGCTTGAGTTGCTGTGGCCAAAGTCTTTATTTCTCGCAGAAAGTTGCGTGAAAACCCCCTAGGCGCGTTCTTTACCCCACCTCATTCAGCGTAGAAATCATAATCAATATGAGGCCATAACTCGATTTTGTCGTCGATTAATTCAACGTGGCCTGCGACAACGAGCGTACTTTGGGCCGGAAAAACCGATCTTGATACGACTCGAGCTTCGGCCTCCTTCAACTCCCCTACAATCCTTGGCAGTTTTCCATTTCGATGATAATGTATAGCCGCTCCTATAGTCGGTCGGGCTAGAGGATTGCATTTTGTTTCACAAGCAAGGAGCTGAGTATTGAGCGACCCAATTGCCGAGTGCGGAGTAGTGGGCGCCGGTGGGGCTGGTTTCCCCACGGCTGTCAAGATGAATTCCAAGGCCGAAACGTTTTTGGTGAATGCCGCAGAATGCGAACCGCTATTGCATAAAGACAAGGAACTCCTGCTCCACTATTCTCAGCAGATGATGAAGGGCCTTAAAATATGCATGGAGCGTGTGGGTGCCCACAAGGGGATCATCGGGATTAAAGGGAAATACGAAGATGTGATTCACTCGCTTCAGCCCTGCTTGCCGAAAGACGTCGAGATTCTCCCTCTCACAGACACTTACCCCGCCGGTGACGAGTTCATTCTGGTCTACGACGCCACGGGACGCATCATACCCCCAGGGGGGTTACCGTTGGATGTCGGCTCAGTGGTCAGTAACGTGGAAACCCTTATCAACGTGGGGATAGGCCGACCTGTTACGCATAAATACCTGACAGTGGCAGGCGCGGTCGAGAACCCTGTCACATTGCGTGTCCCGGTTGGCGCTTCCATCAAGGAATGCATTGACGCCGCCGGAGGGGCCACAGTTCCGCAGGTGGACGTCCTGATGGGAGGATCGATGATGGGCCGTCTGGCTCCCAGCCTGGATGAGCCGATTCTCAAGACAACAGGCGGACTGATTGTCCTTCCCACCCAGCATATTCTCATCGGGCGTTACCGCCGGACCTGGTTCCACGCCGATCGCATCGGGAAATCGGCCTGCGACCAGTGCAGTTTTTGCACTGAAATGTGCCCGCGGCATCTGTTGGGCCATCCCATCGAACCACACTTGGACATGCGGGCTCTGATGTTTGCCCCGGATAAGAATCGCATGATTGCCGGTTCTCTCTACTGCTGTGAATGCAACATCTGTAGCCTGATCGCTTGCCCGGAGGATCTGGATCCCAAGGACGCCTGCGTCCACGACAAGCCCATTGCCCGCGAGCGTGGATTAGGCTGGAAAGGGAATCCGGAAGACCTGCGGCCTCATCCTCTGTATCGCGAACGACGGACTCCCATTCGCCGCCTGATGGCTAAGCTCGGATTGATGAGCTACCGTAACACCGGGCCGTTGGTGGAGGTTCCGATTCAGCCCAAAAAGGTGACCCTACCTCTCAAGCAGCATGTCGGCTCTCCGAGCGTGCCGGTGGTCCGCCCAGGGCAGAAAGTGAGGACCGGAGACCTGGTTGCTTCGCCGCCGGAAGGGAAGCTGGGAGCCAACATCCATGCCAGCATTGAGGGAAGGGTCCTTACTGTTGACGAAGCAGTTGTGATTGAAGCCTGATGACAATGGTTGATGGTCCGTGTTATGTTCTCAACCCGTCTCTGAGACGAAGGTCTGCTACAAGGAATTCTTGACATGCCTTTTCTGGATACAATCGGTTTGCTCGAGTTGACGAGTATCGGCATTGGTTACTTGGCCCAGGATGCCATGCTGAAAGCTGCGGCTGTGGAATTGCTCGTGGCCCGAACCATCTGTTCGGGAAAATACCTGGTTGCAGTGGCTGGCGACGTGGCTTCGGTCCAAGCCAGTGTGAATGCCGGGGTGACGCTGGCAGAAGGGGCCTTGATTGAGCAACGGGTCATCCGGCGCGTCCATCCTACCGTTTTCCCTGCCATCTCCATGGCCGTCGACTTGCAGCCCGAAGAGTGTGAGGCCTTGGGGATTATTGAAACCTTTTCAGCCTCCAGTATCATCGATGTGGCGGACGCGGCTGCCAAGAGTGCCCACGTCACGCTGTTTCGAATTCATCTGGCAATGGCTATTGGTGGTAAGGGGTTCGTGCTCTTCACGGGCGATGTGTCCAGCGTGGAGGCTGCTGTGGCCGCCGGTTCTGCCGTAGCGGCCGAGGATGGGATCCTCGTCAGCCGCATCGTAATCCCCAGGCCACGCAGAGAGCTCTTTAAAGAGTTTATATAGGATAGGCAGGGGCGACACCGCCAGCCAGTTCGGTTGCAAGTGGGGCCATCATTGTCGTCCCCGGTATGGATCCCGACTCTCAGGCGAGCACGACCCGGACCTCGTGCCGCTCCAGCAGCTGACGATACGGTGTGGCCAGCGCGTGGTCGGAAACGACCAGGTCTACGGTATCGAGGGACGACAGATGCACCATGGCGTTGCGACCAAACTTGCTGTGATCTGCCGCGACAATAACACGGTGGGACACTTCGATCATTTTTCGTTCCGATCCAACGATCAGGGTGTTCGAATTGCTGAGACCTGCCTCGGTGATTCCCCCAATGCCCATGATCAGGATGTCAGCTGCAACATGGTCCAGCATCTGCTCACACAGCGGGCCCAGCAATACTCCCAGCCGGGGATAAAGAAATCCTCCGGTGAGCGTGACCTCGGTGCTCTTGGAGTCATAAAAGATCTGGGCAATGGGAATGGAATTCGTAATGATTTGCAGCGACCTTCCTTGAAGCTGCCGCGCCACCTCTGCTACGGTCGATCCGCCGTCCAAGATGATGGTCTGCCCCTCTTCGACCAGTTCAGAAACAGCTTTACCGATGTGCAGTTTTTCCTGATGGAACCGGTTGCTGAGCCAGTCACTGTCCAGGGGTTCCGCACGAGCCTGGAGCGAAACGGCTCCCCCGTGAACTCGTTTCAGCAGTCCTTTCTTCTCGAGCGCAATCAAGTCGCGACGGACCGTCGAATCGGATGCTCGTAGCTGGCGTCGGAGTTTGTCTGCATCAATGAACTCTTCAGAGCTGAACAGGTCCTGGATTCTCAATCGACGTTCAGTAGCTTTCATGCGCAGGAGTTTAACATGTTCTGGATGAATTTGACAAGAAATGAATTATTTTGATTGATTTTGGAGAATTTTCCGATTAGGCTCTTCAGGACGATTCAAAATTCGTCATTTGGATGTGTTCATGCCCCAAGCCATTGAGCGATCTCTCATCGAGCAGTTGGTCCGCCAAGTGGTGCTGCAACGCCGGGGACCCTGTCCCAAGGAAGCGGCAGATCCTCCGTCCCGCTTGGTCGTGAATGCTTCCGCTCGCCACATGCACGTCTGCGCGGCTGATTTGGAGACGATGTTCGGGCCGGGCCACCAGCTCACCCCCTTGCGGCCGTTGTACCAGGAAGGTCAGTATGCCGCTCAAGAGACGGTCACTCTGATTGGCCCGCGCAGCCGCCTGATCTCCAATCTTCGTATCCTGGGACCGGTGAGAAAGCAATCTCAGATCGAACTTGCTTTCACGGACGCCATAACGCTTGGGATCGAGGATCTGCCCATCCGTCTTTCGGGGGACATCGCGGGAACTCCCGGGGCCTATGTGATGGGTCCGGCGGGAATGGTCCGTTTGAACGAAGGAGTGATCCGTGCCGCTCCCCATGTCCACATGAATCCTGCCGACGCCTCTTACTACGGGGTCCGCCACAAGGACTTCATGAGGCTGCGAGTCGGCGGCAGCAACGGTGTGATGTTTGACCGCATTATGGTCCGTGTGGATCCTGCCTTTAAGCTTGAAGTTCATCTGGATACCGACGAGGCCAATGCCTGCGGCCTGCACTTGACCAGAGAGGTTGAATTATTGAAGGCCGACTCATAGCTGGATGGCATGAATCAGAATAAACAGGAGAGTGACCTTATGAAGCTAGCGTTGGGCATGATTGAAACACGTGGGCTGGTGGGGCTGATTGAAGCCACCGATGCCGCCTTAAAGGCTGCCAACGTGACCTTTGCTCGCTGGGAACCGGTGGGCTCCGGGTTGGTAACCATGTTCATTGAGGGGGACGTGGCCGCTGTCAAAGCCGCCACCGACGCGGGTGCTGCCGCAGCGGCACGTCTGGGGGAGGTTCTGAGTGTGCAGGTTATCCCGCGGCCCCACGAAGAACTGGTAGCCTTCACAGCTCCTCCACAGGCTCCGAGTGGAGAGAAAGGAGCATCTTGAGACAATGGCCAACCGAAAGAACGAAGAACCGGAAATGAACCAGAAGGCCCTTGGCCTGATTGAGACCAAGGGGTTAGTGGGGTTGGTAGATGCTAGCGATGCCATGTGCAAGGCTGCTAATGTTCAACTGATTAAAATGGTCCAGATCGGCGGTGGCTATGTGACCACTATCGTCCGTGGCGATGTGGGTAGCGTTCGGGCTGCCGTCGATGCGGGTGCAGCGGCTGCCAAGGCCCTCGGCGAACTGGTTTCTGCCCATGTGATCCCGCGACCCCATGAAGGCGTTGAAGAGGGTTATTTGAAGTAAAGCCGGGGCCATTGAGCAGACGCCCATCTGCCTGCGGCAGAGCAGCTAGTGCTGGAGAAGCAGGCTGTCAGTCTGCCGGATACGAAGCATTAGCATCTTCGATAGTAACTGAGAATGTCACCAGCAAGGGCCGGAAGAGAGATTGGGGAGATGAAGGTTCTCGTCGCCAATATCGGAAGCACCTCGTTTAAGTATAGCCTGCTAAACATGCCTGAAGGGACCGTCTTGGGCAAGGGGCGTGTGGAGCGGATTGGCCGGCCAGGCGGCGACTGCTCAACCTACGCGGCTGCCATCGACCGTTGCCTCGAAACCGTCGTGGGAGATGGAAAACCCTTGTCCAGTTTGAAGGAGTTAGCAGCTGTAGGTTTTAAGGCTGTTCATGCCGGTGCCTTGACTGGAGCCAGGCTGGTGAATGAAGAGGTCCTGCAGGCCATGGAAGAAGTTTCATTCCTGGCACCGGCTCATAACCCACCCTATATGGCGGCGATGCGTGCCTTTGCTCTCTCGATTCCCGAGGTTCCCCTGGTGGCGTTGTTTGAGACGGCATTCTTCGATCAGGTTCCGGAAGCGGCCACGACCTATGCCTTGCCGTTTAGCTGGCGGCAACAATCTCAGATCCGCCGTTATGGATTTCATGGTGCCAGCCATCGTTTCGCCTCCGAACGGGCTCAAGCACTTTGCCCTCGCACTAACCTGCGCCACATTTCATGTCATCTGGGTGGCAGTTCCAGCTTGGCCGCCATTCGAGGGGGAGTAGCTATTGACTGTAGTTTCGGGATGTCGCCGCAATCGGGACTCCCCCAGAACAATCGAGCCGGTGATATCGACGTTTTTGCCGTGTTTTATATGATGAAGAAGACTGGAACCGGGGTGGATGAAATGGCCCGGATTTTGTCCAGCGAATCGGGCCTGGAGGGAATCAGCGGCCTCAGTGGGGACGTTCGGGACCTCTCTGAAGCCGCTGCAACCGGGAATCGGCGGGCACAACTGGCTCTGGACGTGTATGTTTACCACGTTCGCCGTTATCTAGGCTCCTTCTTGTTGGAGCTGGGAGGACTGGATATTTTGACCTTTTCCGGAGGCATCGGGGAAAATGACTCCCAGATTCGTTCCGGCATTTGCATCGGACTTGAGAATTTTGGGGTCCAACTCGACGATTCAATAAATGGCTCTGTCTCTGGAGAAACCCGAATCTCTCACGACCATGCGGCTGTAGAGGTGTGGGTGATTCCTACCAACGAGGAGTGGATTGTGGCTCGCGCTGCGGCGGAACTGGTGGGTAGTGAAAATCGAAAGCGTCTCGTTCCTGCTGACTTTCACCTTTCGGTCCTCAGCGAAAGCAAGACGGGAAACCTTTAGCCAATGGGTCAATCGAGAGATGACCCGGGCAGCCGGCGATCGCGGGGCCGGCAACAGATGATCTTCGGGAGAACAGCATGACACAAATGGCAATTGGAATGATTGAAACCCGGGGCCTGGTAGCATTGGTCCACGCTACGGACGCCATGTTGAAGGCAGCTAACGTGTCGTTCAAGGGATGGAAGAAAGTGGGCAGCGGATTGTGTACGAGCTTTGTGACGGGCGACGTAGCGGCCGTCAAGGCTGCTGTGGATGCAGGCGTGGTTGCGGCCAGGTCTATTGGCGAAGTTGTCAGCACCCAGGTAATTCCACGCCCGCACGATGATTTGCATGTGGTCTTGCCTCGCTAGCAATTCTCTCTCAGGATGTGGAAGACATGTTTCTCGCCAAAGTCATTGGCAACGTCGTCTCCACCCAAAAGAACGTGGATTTCCGGGGAATGAAGTTGCTGTTGATTCAGCCTTACATTGCCAAAGACGGAGAACTCGTTCCCTCGGGCCGTTCTATTATTGCGGTTGATAGCGTAGGTGCCGGCGAGGATGAACTGGTTATGTTTACCAAGGGAAGTTCTGCCCGCTTGACGGAGTCGACTCGAAACTGCCCGGTCGATGCGGTCATTGTCGGGATTATAGACACCGTTGAAGTCGGCCGGCGTCTGTTGAAGAAGCCATGAACAAAGACCAGGACGTCAGGGGCTTTAGGATAGTGCTCCCTGAACTATTGGGTTCACCGCAGTCAATGAAAAACGCCTTGGTAGCCACGGTGAGCGCATGGGCGACGGCAGTCGCCGCGAGCCGTGGGCTTCTTGCCGGTTTTGACATGCCCACGCTTCCCGCAAACAGCGCGGTTGGCGTGGCTGCCAAGTCTCGCATTTATGCAAAAGGATTTCCGGTCAGTTTCATTTTGAACTCAGAGTAGAGAAGACTCGCATGAAACAACAAGATCCGATGATCGCCGCGATTGTGCACGAGGTTCTGGAGCGATTGCAGCCACATCTATCGTCTCCACCTCCTACCCATTCCTTCATTTCCTCCAGCGGTGGAGTATTCGCTTCTGTGGACGAAGCCGTCAAAGCGGCGGCGGCGGCTCAATATCCCCTTGCCGCCATGAGTCTGGAAAATCGGGGCCAGATCATCGACCTGATTCGCGAAACCTGTTACGACAAGGCTGAGGAGTGGGGCCGGATGGAATTGGAAGAGACCAAAATTGGTCGGCTAGACCACAAGATCGAGAAGCTAAGATTCCTCCGTCAGGTGCTGGGAGTCGAGGCGCTAAAGACGGATGCTCGTAGTGACTCAAGCGGGGTTTGCCTCATCGAGTATGCGCCGTTCGGTGTGATCGGCCTAGTCTTGCCGGCTACCCATTCGGTTCCCACCATGGCCAGCAATGCCATCAATGTGATTGCCGGAGGCAATACGGCCGTGTTCAGCCCTCATCCAGCAGCCGCCAAGTGCGCCATCCATGCCTTGAAGGTGCTGAATGGAGAAATTGAGAAGAGATTTGCGCTGCCGAACCTGCTGTGCACAGTCCAGTCTCCTTCGATCGAATCGGCTAATGCTTTGTTCAATCACCCCGAGATCGCCTTGATTTGTGTGACGGGTGGGCCGGCCGTTGTCAAAGCGGCTATGCAAGCAGGCAAGCGGGTCATTGCCGCCGGCCCTGGGAATCCACCGGTTGTAGTGGATGAGACCGCCGATCTTGAAAATGCCGCCCGCTGCATTATCGAGGGAGGAGGGTTTGACAATAATTTACTTTGCATTGGGGAGAAGGAAGTGTTTGTGGTAGCCAGTGTGGCCGATGCCTTCGTGTCGGCCATGAAGCGCGCGGGAGCCGTGCAGTTGAACGCCCCGCAGATTGAGAAGTTGACTCAGACCGTGTTCACTTTTGAACCGGGGAAGGGATCCGGCTGCGCACGGGGGCACGTCCGGCGGGAATACATAGGGAAAGATGCGGCAGCCCTGGCGGAAATTGTGGGCCTGCGGCTTCCTTCCAGCACGGATCTGCTCTTTGGCGAGACCCCGGAAGAACACACCTTTGTTCAGGAGGAGCAGATGATGCCATTTGTCCCCATCGTGAGGCTCTCCTCTGTCGATGAGGCGATCCGTGCAGCGGTGAAAGCCGAGCATGGGTTCCGGCACACCGCCATCATCCACTCCCAAAACCTGGCCAATATCACCAGGATGGCCAAAGCCATGAATACTACATTGTTCGTGGTGAATGCTCCCTCGATGGCCAGCCTGGGGAGCAAGGGACCGGGATACCTGAGTTACAGCATTGCGACGCCCACCGGTGAAGGAGTCACAACTCCATTGACCTTTCTTCGGCAGCGACAACTCACCGTGGGCCAGGCGCTCCATGTGGTCTAACGCTGATTATAGCGCGCTGAAGCAGAAGGGATTGCTTCCAGCGTTGGAAAAGGAACTTGCATGCAAAAGGCAGATTTGACGAATCTCAAGGTCATTACCGGCAAAGACCTGGAGGCAGCCCTCAGTTCTGGGGCCAAGGAGGTAATACTCAGACGCAAGGCGGTCTTGACCCCCTCTGCCAAAGACGTGATCCGGGATAGAAGCCTTGTGGTCAGTGAATCTGAGGCCCCGGCAAGTTCTGGTTCAAGTCCAGCGGTGGTGACCGGCAATCCCACGGGGCCTATAGACGCCCTATTCCACTCTCCTGAAGCGGTGGCGATCAAACAGGAGATAATCAAGGTCGGCCAGAAACTCTGGCTACGCGAATATGTGGACGGGAACGGCGGGAATATTTCCTATCGACTTCGGGACGACCTGGTCATTTGTACCCCGACCTTATGCTGCAAAGGGGACATGACCCTCGATGATCTCTGCCTGGTCGACCTGGAAGGCCGGCAAGTTGCCGGGTCACGACCCAGGACTAGCGAAATCCTGATGCATCTGGAAATCTACAAGGCTGTCCCCCAAGCTAAAGGTGTGGTTCACGCCCACCCCCCGCATGCCACGGCATATGCCATTACCGGCATGGTTCCCCCCGCGTGCATTATCCCGGAACAGGAGGTCTTCGTCGGATCGGTCGCCATCTCCCCCTATGAAACGCCCGGCACCAAGGCCTTTGCAGAGACGGTTGTCCCTTACGCCAAAACCCACAATACAATCCTCCTGGCCAATCACGGCGTGGTCTGCTGGGCCGACACCGTGACGCACGCGGAATGGTACCTGGAGGTGGTTGACACTTATTGCCGGACCTTGATGTTGGCCTCTCAGTTGGGCACTCCCGTGACGCGAATCCCCGACAAGAAAGCCGCCGATCTGCTCGAACTCAAGAAGAAAATGGGCTTGCCTGATGCCCGGTATGAGATGAAAGAGTGCCAGCTGTGTGACCAGCCAGAGTTCCCGGGCGGTATTACCGTGTGCCCCCGGAATTGCCCCAACGACTGTGGAGACAAGAAAGGCACCTGCATCCGAAAGGATCCGGATGTGGAAGCTCTAGTCCAAACAATTACCGATGAAGTGGTACGTGCACTACGACTCTTGAAGTAGTTAAAGGGGACAGTGGACTTCTGCATGCGGACACGCGGAATTCCACTAACTGGGACCAATTCGAACGGCCGGTGTGCTTACGCTGGGCCCAAACCCCCGTCGCAGGAGGGTTTCGGAACGGCTGTCGCTCCAGCGGTCCAAATCATCTTTCTTGCGGTGTTGCAGTTTCGTCTGCTGGAACTCCAGAGAAGCCGGGCCTTCCAGGATGTAACGATTTCCCTGGAGCAAGGTGGCGACCTTCTGCCCGCCTTTGAACCAATCCGCTATACCTTTAAGGGTCAGGATTTCCACACTTCCTGATGGCGCCACCTCGAGACGCCAGCGTCCGCTCTTAACTACCACCAAGTCACCGCAAGGGGTGGAAAGCTGCAGAGAAAAAGGAGTTTTCTTCACATGAGGAGCCTGCAGGATGACTCGGCCGGTCTTGATGCTAAAGTGAATTCGGTCAAGACCCGTGCGATCCGCTACAACTTGCGTGCCCTCCCCGACGCGAAGGTAATTTTCCGGTCCCAGCTCAATTTCCACCTTGTCACCGTTGTGGGTCTCGAGACGATTGCCGGGCTCCAGCATCTTACCG
>DATKMG010000351.1:0-6322 GCA_035541995.1 Terriglobia bacterium | reverse complement strand
CAAAGGGATAACCGGGAGTGGCATGAATGCGCGCAACCACAGGATCCCCTGGCCTCAGGCGAGATTCAAAATAGTTCTGCGTTTCGTAATATTGCTTGTCGGTCAGATTATCGATAGAAAAATTGAAGTCCACCCACGGTCGAATCCTCCTCAGCATGCTGAAATCCAGAACGGTTAGCCCGGATGCCCGAATGGTGGCATCTTTTCCATCCAGGCGGTAATTCCCGATGTAGCGAAGTCGCAAGGAGCCCGTGAATTTCCTCCAACTGGACAACGTCAGTCCAGCATTGCCTACCGCATGAGGAGCGCTGTCGACATAGATCCTCGGGAAGGTGTCCAGGTAAAAGGAATTGGTCACTTTGGTCAAGCCGCCATTCAAAGCCAGGTGACGAGTGATCTGGATTGAGGTCTTGGCCTCATATCCATACGACCGGCTGGGCCCTTTGAATTCAAAGCTTCCATCATCCGGGATGTAGACCTGTTCGTTAGAGCGGTTAATGAGGAACAAGTCGGTGCTCAAGGAGAACCGGCGCCAATTGTGAGAAGTACCTATCTGATAGAAGTCGGTCGTGGCGACCTTAGGGGCCTCCGGATGTTGGATGACCCCTCGAGCGTCCTGACTGGAAATGCCTCGACCGTAGTTCACGTGGAGCGTCAAAGGAATCCGCTGGGACGGGGCGTAGGCTATATTGGCTTTAGGTTGGAAGCGCGACGCACCCTGAACCCCACTCAACGAAGGGTCGACTCTGTCCTGGACATCAAATCGGAAGTAGTCGAAGCGCAAGCCCCCGTCCAGGTGGAGTCGTCCCTGCCACCAATCGATTCCCTGTGAGACATAGCCCGCCTGGTTGGTTACGTGAGCATTCGCTCGGGTCGTCACGCCAGTGGGATCGCGCTTGACCCGAGGATAGAGTCCGACGTTAATCTGATTGTCGTGGAAGTTGCCACCAGCAGAAAACAGGGTACGCTGTCCAAACAGCTTGAAAGGGTGAAGCCACTGCACGTTGACACCCTCCTGCAAACGGGAGTCGTGCTGTTGAATCCCGTCGCCGTTAACTTCATCTTTCAAAAAGAACGTAAAGTTGGAGAACAGATCAAACAAAGATCGCGCCAGGAAGCCGTCGACCTTAAAGATATCTCCGTCCTTCCATTCCTTCCGATAATACGTTCCAAACACCGCCGTGCGCACCCTTCCGCCGTCGTCGGGGTCGATGAAACCGAACCGGTCTAGTTGGCCTGCAGCCACCTCGTCCAGCGGGATCTGTCCAGAGGAATAGAAATCGTTCCGGCCCAGATTGATCTTGAACCCGAGCGCCTGACTGTCATCAATCTTCCAGGTGTAGTTCCCGGTCACGTTGTCTCGTCTGTAGCGTCCAGGATTGAGGAACGGCCCGTCGGTGTAAGACCCCTCGTAGCCGAGAAATGAATCCGCGTTGGCCAGGGCTGGGCTGTAGGCCAGGAAGGTCCGATAGCTGTTAAATGAGCCACCCTGGATACGTGCAGTGTATTTATCCGGCAGCGCTTCCTTCAAACGGATATGCACTACCCCAAGGCCTGAAAAATCCCCATACTCGGCACTAAATGGGCCGTTCAAGATGTTCACGTCCTGAATCAGCTCCGGCGTCAAGGATTTCAGCTGCCCCAGATAGCCTTGACCGTGACCCTGCGTACTCTGATTTTGCTGGACGTCGTCCACCAAAACCTTCAGCCCGCCGTTTACTCCTCCGTGGTCGAGGTTAAAACCAAAACGCCGGATCTCCAAGGACTTCCCGCCCCCTTCGTGCTGGCCGGCGTCGATTCCAGCATCCAGCGTAAAGAGGAGCTGATCATCTCGAGCAAAAAGCGTGTTCTTGTACACCGCGTCGTTTCGGCGATCGATGCTGGGGTCCGGTGCCGTAGCCGTGATGACGAGGCTTTCGTGGATGGGAGGTATTTGAAATTCGACCAGAATCTTCAGGTTCTCGGTCGGATCGCCCAGCCCAATCTGCAGTTCCCGAGAAACAACGTATTTGCCTTCAATCTTCAATGTTGCTGGCTCATTCGGAATCTCGACCCGAAAATTCCCGTCGGGATCACTTTGGACCTGTTGGCGAACGGAGACGGTGAGGATGATTAACACGACTCCCTCAACTGCTTCGTTTTTCTGAGTGATAATCACTCCGGAAAGGATCCGGCCGCCATGCGTTTGGGGAAGAAGCAGCTGGCAAGAAATGAGAAAACAGGCAATCACAAACAGGCTGCAACGGGCTCTTAACGCGCTGTGAGGTCTCATTGCGGTGAATCGTCCTTGCCGGCTGACGCCAGTCAAAAGTCTTAGAAGCATAGCACAAACTACTAATTCGTGTTACCTACAATACGCATTGAAGAGCGGAATCGGATTTCACTTTGGCAAAGATATTAGACCCGATGCCCCAGGGCCTGGCTAGCATGATGATGCCGGACGGAATCGGTTAAGTTTTCCCTTCTCCCCCGAACCAGACGTGTTTGCAGAATGGGGAGGGATGCCGCCGCCCATGCGCAATTCAGATAGGCTCATCCGATTGGGTGTTTCCAGGGAGGGGAGTCTCTCGGCGAGATTTGACAAGCCCTGGCGAGAAAACGGGTTTGCTTCCCGCTCTGGGGCAAACCGCGTTATAGTCCGAGGCCAGAGGGCTAGCTCCCGTTTCTGAATGGAATCACAGGGGAGGTGATGCTTCGATAGATAAGTGCCAGGCTCAGACCCCTTAACAGGCTCCCGGCAAAAAGGTTCCATTCAGTCGGCTTTCCCCGCAGCGTGATGGTGGCGTTCAGCCAACCGAGGACTGCCTCGCCTTCCGCATAGACGTCGTAATCCACTTCGGCATGGCTATCTTTGTCGGCTCGTGGAAGCGTCGGCCTCTTGGTTCCTGACGAATTCATGGGCTCCCACATCGAATTTCCCGTTTTTGGGAAGACGGTTTCCATAGAAATCCGTTGCCCCGGGATCCAATCCGAACCGAGCTTTCAGGTCCAAGCCGGTATCGATAGCCGGGGAATTGGCTTGGAGCTGGTAAGAGGTGAGACTGGCGAGTTTAGCGGGATCGGTCACCAATCCGGGTTCATCCTTGCGGAGTTGAGGATCCACGTACCGCCCCACCACCATGTCGCCGATTATTTCCTGCCCGGTAGCCGCTACCCACTTCGCAAAATCGCTATATCCATCCACCAGGAACCCGCCATCTCCCATGGCCCAATAGATGTTTCCTTCGAATCTTCCTATATCCGATCCTCCTTCGATCTGTGCTTCTCCGGAAACAAAAATGTTGTTACGGAACGTCATCCGGGGAAGTTCACCCTTGTAATAGGACGGGACGCCAAAAGCGACGGCGGCCCCCTTACTGTTAAAGATTGTGTTGTTGTAGATCTCGCTATCCTCCATCCCCACATCTCCCACCCATACGTATATCCCGGCATTGTGATTGGTCAGACCGTCATCCTGGCTGATGTTGTAGCGGACCACATTTTTCTTGAAGACGCCCGCTCCCGCATACTGGCAGAGGAGGAAACCGGAACCGTGGTTGTCGTGCGAGTAATTGTATTGAAGGATGGAGTGGGTAACAGCCCCGTCAAAATCGAATCCGCCACCATCGGTGCCGGTACTGCGATTGTGGTGGGAAACACAGTGTTGGATGATCACGTTATCGGCATCGTGGGCCCAGATCCCTACCGGGCCGTTCCCTTTGCGGGGCATATCCCAGCCGTTGTAATGGGCTTCGCAGTACTCGATCAGGGCGTTTTGAATTCTACCTCCCACGACAATTCCATTGCCGCTGTGGTTGTCTAAAATAGTCGGATCGCCGGGATTGTTTTCCGCCAGGCAGCGGCCGATATAAAGATTTGTGGAGAGCCCTCCATGGCAGGAGATCCCCGCATAGCCATTGCTGTGGGCATAAACATGTGTCACCCTGACATCGCGCACTCCGCTGAGAGCCACCCCTGAATGCTGGAAACCTTCAACTTCGAGTTGAGTAAGCGAACCCCCTTTGGCATCGCTCACCCGGATGCCGGATTCAACATTTCCTGTTTTGCGACCAGCCCCGATGCACTTCAGCTGACTGATAGACACGTAATCGCTCGATTCAAGCACAATCGCTGACCCGTTGCCCGCCCGGATCACTGCGCGACCTTTCCCGTAAGAAGCGACAGTGATCCTGCTTTGAGATGTCCCGCTCAAACCCTTGCCCAACCGAAGAGTTCCGGAGAATTCTTTTCCCCCTTCCAGCAGGATACGGTCCCCGGGTCTAAAGGTCATCTGATTGATCTTCCCCAAGGTTTTCCAAGGTTGTGATTGGGAACCAGCATGAGAATCGTTGCCGGTGGGGCTGACGAAATAATCGGCCCCGCATAATCCGGTCGAAAAAAAGACAATCAGGAAGAGAGGATTAAAACCTATGAGGAATAGAAGATTCATAACCCTGGCCGATGAGTGTCGGTACACCTTTGCATCCATAAAAAATCCTCCCTGCGCAACGCAGGACAGCTGATTGTAGCGTGGAGTCGCTTCTTGCTCCCCTTCCCAATTTGGGCACCTAACATCCGTAAAAATACCCAAGGGTTATCCAAAATTGAAGTGGAAAAAAGTGGTGACATTCCATCCGCCCAGGACGACATTCTGCAGGAATTTGCCAGATACTTGGCCAGAAACCAGACGTCTCCCATGAACCTTACCCTGACCTAGGACGAGGAATTTAGGTTTTCGGCAAGGAAAGGTCTGATTCGATTCGTTTTCACTATCGATCCAACGAGTTCAGCGCATAGCCGCAATCCGAAGCAAGCCCCTTCGACAAAGCAATAACTTCGGTCTCTGAGATCAAGTGCCGACGGAGGTGCCGGTTAATCGGGCGAATCATCGCGCTCCTGGCCCAATTCCCTGACGCACCTCCTGATCTCCTTGTCTCCATCGAAGCAAACATATTCACCCAGAGGAGTCCGAGTGATGCAGAATTGATCGACGGCTCTTGGGACGGCCAGTGCCATAATGAGATTGAGGCTCTGCCAAGGCTTTTCAGACTTGAGTTGATAGATGCAGGAGTCTCGCCTCGCTCAAAACGAACAGATCCATAATCCCGGGAAAACATCTCAAAGAACCTGTTTCAAGGGAGAATGGCGGGCGATAGCATCAAAATCGGTATCGTTCTCCAACAGGAGCACTGAATGTTGAATGGCACAAGCGGCAATAATGCAATCGATGATCTTCCGGATTGTTTCCCCATGTGCTCGGGCCTCTCGATACAAGTCAGCCGCCCGAAGATAGGTCTTACGGCCAACAGGCAAGTAAACCAAACAGCCAAAGTACTGTTTGGTTTTCAGAAAATCCTTGTTATGCCGGATTCCCTGTAGAACCTCGGTCAGGATTGGGCCGCAAATACAAAGGTCCTCGTCTCGCTCTAACATTCGCACGATTCGTTTGGTTTCAGGAGTATCCCGGTCTGCAAAATAGTCAACCCAAACACTGGTATCAACCAAGATCATTAGTGAATCTTCCTTGCCGCAACTGGTCTAAATTTCCTTCCCACTTCACCTGCCCACGCAGCTTCAAGATGGCGCGTTGTTGCCGGCGTCGAATCAACTCTCGCAAAGCAAAATCCACCAGGGCGCGACGGGTCTTCAATCCCGTCATCCGCATTCCTTTAGCAACAAGCTGTTCGTCTAAAACAAGATTCGTCCGCATGCCAGCCTCCATACACATCATAGCACAAATAATGTGTATCTACTCAAGTCACACATCAAGCGGTGGGACAGCCCCTGGCAGTCGGCAAATAACAAAAAAAGCCAGCTTACTATAGCTGGCCCTTTTGTTTTACTCTTGTAGGACGGCTTTTAGGCTGCGGCGCTTTCCAGTTGCTTTAACTCGATTTTCTTGGAAATAGCTGCCTTGGCCCGTGGAACATGGATTTCCAATACCCCGTTTTTGAATTCGGCAGCTAACTCATCCGGATCGACTGTTTTGGGTAGAGTCCATGACTGCTCGAAGTGGCCATAACGAAAGCTTTTCGTGTGCCAGTCCTGTTCCTTAACTTCACTGGGCTGCTTCCGTTCGGCTTTGAGCTTCAGAAGATTGTTTTCAACGGAAAGATCGATATCCTTCTGATCGAACCCTGGCATCGCGATCCGATAAACCAAGTAGTTGTCCTTGCTGAAAACCTCCATCTCGGCGGGGGAATCAAACCGATTCACCCTCGGCGTCGGCAAATCTTGATCGTTGAAAAACGAAGCGAGGATATTGTCTAGACCGCAATCCATCGCGGCAAACTCATCTCTTGGGACTCTGCGAACTAATGTGAACATTGTGTCTCTCCACCGC
>DATKMG010000350.1:0-3992 GCA_035541995.1 Terriglobia bacterium | reverse complement strand
GCTGTCGTTCGGCATCAATTCCAGCAGGCCTTCATCCACGGCCGCCACTGCAACTTCACTTCCTTTATTCGGCGGCTTCCCATCCGCTGTACGGACACTGACCTGGATTGGAACCTTCTCGCGCACAAGATAATTGTTCTTAGGAGCGCTAAGCTTAACCTGCAACTGGTGGGTTTTCCATCCCACTTTGATCTCGGCGATTCCCAGTTTGAAGGCTGGCCGGCCCAGGTCGATGGTGGCTGTGGGCTGGACGTCACTGACACGTCCGCGCACCGCCAGGACCGAAATGAAAATGTTGGGCGTGTAATTTCCCTTGATGGGGAGCTCAATCACGGGTTCGCGACCCGAGAGTTCTCTAATGAAGACGTCGGATACTCCTTCGCGCTCTACACTCACCAGTGCTGTGGCCTCCCGAAAGGGCATCCGTACTTGGAAGCGAGCCGTCTCACCGGGCTCGTAGCTCTTGCGTTCGGGGAGCAAGTCCATCCGGTCGTCATTTGAAGCTTCGAACCACCATTGGTCTTTGCCCACGACCCAGGTCGAGAAGTTGCACGAACTCTCCAGCCCTTGCGGGTCTTTCACAATTGCCTGCAGCATGACATTTCCAGCCACTGGGGGAGTAGCTTCACAGCTCATTAGACCTTTGTCGTTCGTTTTCCCCTCGCAGAACTGGCCGAGCCTCTTCGTTTCGGTATGATGATCATAGGCGTAAAACCCTCCCACCAGGCGCTTGCGATGAGAAAAAGTCCTGCTCTGATAGAGATCCACTTTGAGGGGCACATTGGCAATCGGTTTCCCCTCGAGGTCGATTACTGCGGCCTGCAACTTAATGGACTCGCGAGCCACTGTCCAGGACTCAACCTTCATTCCCACCAGCCACCGAGCAGGCCACAAAGTAACTCGGCGGCTGACAGTCTGCGCCTCGCCATTAGGGTCGGAGTATTCCATCTCTGTCACGAGATCAAGAGGGCGCTCCACCTTGGGCAACCCATTGATTTCAGTCGTGCCAGCCCCATACTTGTCCAACGTCAATGCCGTACTTTTCAGTGCAGGCTTTTCTTCGTTTTCTGGCAATTCACCGCCACGTACGATCCCTTCCTCAACACGGCCGTTGGCAAACACAAATGCCTCGGTAGCTTCGAAGTTCGGCTGAGAACCAGGCATAACCTGGTTCCGGAACTTCACAGGAAGATTGGCAGCTCCTCCGCCCGAAAGGTAGGCGGCCTGCAGCCTATAGGTGACGGTCGAGGGGGCCACCAGTGGGCCCGCTGGCGGAAGGATGCTGGCACGCATCAGCGGCACACGAAATTCTTCCACTCGGACTAAACCGGACTGCTTGAACCGAGGTCCGGCACCCTTTCCAGGGAGTTCCATATTGAGCGAGTAGGACCCCAGTTTGGCTTCGTGTGGGATTGTCCAAGAGCTTTCGGCGCTGCCATCGTCTTTCCATTTCAGTGCCAATTCGTATTTCTGATCACTTCCCAGATGTTGAATGACGAGTTTGGTGGGCAGATCGGAGGGTGCCGGGTTAATCAGGCCTTCACTCAAATGGCGGCGGAGAATGTGTTTCATGTGGACCGTCTCTCCGGCCCGAAAAAGAGGACGATCCAGGATGGTATGGGCCAGGGTCAAATCGGTTTCGTACTCGGTGGGGAGCTGAAAGCGCCATGGCTCTATTCCTTCTGTCCAGCTGGAATGGACAAAAGAGAAGTCCTCGCCGACCTGGGCGGTGATGAGGAGACCTTCGCCTAGGCGATGATAAGAACAGCGCGGACATTCTTCTCGCAAAGGGAGCCCGTTCGGGCGGGCGACGCCCTGGCTGTCACTCACTCCCTGCCAGAGTACTGTGCCTTCGCAATTGCGGATTTCAACCTTTGCCCCCGTTACGGGTCTGGCCGTGTCCAATGTGGTAACCCACACCAACGAAGAATCCTGCCCCCACTTGAAGTGCACGGAAAGATTCGTGACCAAGACGGTTGTCGGCACATACATGATTGTTTTATTTTCCAGAAGGGCAGCGCCCAGAAGTTCGCTGGCAATTTCCACTATATAGAACCCTGGTTGTGGTAGCGGAATCCCCACGACTTCAAAGCTCTTTGCTCCTTGAAGCTTGGGAACCTTGAATCCCTTTGTAAGTTCCTGTGCGTCCGGCCCAAAGACGGAGATGTTACCGTCGTGCCAAGGGTCTCGGGATTTGACTTTCTGTAGCCAGAGCATAATCTGATTGGCGCGCCCGGGAGGAATCCTGAGGAGTCGGCCCTCCATCTCTTCGTTGCCGATGGAAGTTTTGGAAATGAGTTCCTCGGGGTGGATGCTGCTTTCTCCTTCATTGACCCCCAGCGAACGGGCAGAGACTTCCGGTTCCACATTTCGCAGAGTGACAGGCAGGGCCGGGTCAGAATGGAGTTCCAGGATCCCAAAGTCGGCAGAAAACTTAACCAGCGGTGGATACTCATCAGTACGGAAGGTGAGAGGAAATTTGGAGGCGTTGCTTAGAGGACGACCTGCGTCGTCATGCAAGCCTGAGGGGAGGTACATCTTCAGTTCAGCTTTTTCCGGGAATGGCCCTTCAAAACTCATCGTTTGAATCTCCCGATCACTGTCTTCCTCCCATTCCCCCCGTTTGGGAACCCACTGGCGTCCCGTAACATCTTTGATCACAGCCTTGCTGACCTTGTCCCATGCAACCGGTGCAGATAGTGCCAAGTGAATGCGACTAATTGGAACACACCCGGCCTCGGGATTGACCCGCAGACACTGAAGGGCTGCGGTAAAGGGTGGGCGGACGATGAAGGGGAGAATCTGATCCTGGTCATTGGCTAAGCCGGATTCAGTTGCCACCTCTTTCCCCCAGACGAGCCGCACTTTGGCACTGTTCGGGAAATGGCGTTTCGGTTGGACTAAGACCAAAGGGGATTTCCAGTTTTGCGCTATCCAGCGCTCCGATTTTAGAATGCGGTCTCTGTCTTCCCCCTGAATCACTCGAACGGCCACTCGTTCAGTGATGCCCTCCACTGAGAAATAGACGTGATTGTTCAGCGAAGAATCCGTGGGTGTACCGTCCAGCTTTAGAATGAAGATCTGCTCCTCGTCGATCAATTCGGTCCCTTCATGAGGTCTCGAATTAAGGATGACTGGTCCGCCCGTGTTGAATTCGAAATGGTCCTTCCCAGCTAATGGATTTCCATCTAAGGTCTTGAGCCCCGCCTTGAAACGAAATTCCATCCGGACCCCGGCGGGGAGGTCCTCGCTGAAGTCGTATATCCAATTACGGGAGTCAGCCCAGCGGGCCGTGCCTTTGGCTGGTCCAAGAATGTCAAACGGTTCCAGACTCTCCTTGGGGTCGCCGAGTGGCACCATGGGTTGCGAGAACAGGACGCGGACTTCCCGAACCTGCTTGATTCGCCCTTGAGGGGTGAAGGATTCTACGCGCCCGGGCATCGTTTGCCCCCAGCTCGCTGCCAACAGAAACAGGATCGAGGATGGTACAAACAAGGGTCGTTTCATCGGTTCAGGCCCCTCATCAAAGGTGTCCGCCTTATGGTTGCCGGACTATTAGGGATGAAGTTAACTTTCTTACATGGGATAGTCAATTTCTCCGATTGGATCCAACATAAGAGACAATTCCGAAGAGCCACTGAACTTTTCGCTTGACTTGTAATTGAAGACCCACTAAAAACAGGCGTTGGCAGTATTTGAAGCGTTTCAATTGCTGTCGATGACTGGCCCTTGTTTAGCTATATGGCCTTAATCCGGAGGAGCACTTAATGACTAAGAAAGCCTCGGTTCTAACATTGATTCTCGCTCTTGTCGCCCTGTCGGCCTTATCCAATCAAGGTCTCCGAAAGATCTCCCGCCAATTGCTCGAAGACAAAATACGCGGTGGTTGGGCTGGAAAAATGATCGGTGTCTCCTATGGGGCACCCACTGAGTTTCGATTCAAAGGCCAGATCAATGACAGCAAGCTCACCTGGTCCCCCGAGCGCGTATCC
>DATKMG010000349.1:0-7667 GCA_035541995.1 Terriglobia bacterium | reverse complement strand
TGTGGGAAGGTGTCGCCTTTACCGAAATCATTAGGAACACCTCGCCCCTGGCCGCGGCTCAGTACGTCTTGGTGCACGGAGAGAATGGATATTCAGCAAACGTGCCGCTTAAGGACCTGATGAGATCCGAGGTATTGTTTGCATACAAGCACAATGGAGAGAATCTGACTCCCGAACATGGATGGCCACTTCGGCTGATCGTGCCTCATCTTTATGCTTGGAAGAGTGTCAAATGGGTGCGTGGTCTCGAGTTCATGAAACATGATCGGCCCGGGTTCTGGGAACAGCATGGTTACCACATCTATGGGGATCCATGGAAAGAGCAACGCTTCTCATCGGGGTGAAACGGAGTATGTTATCTGGGACAAACTGGCTCTACTGGCTGCTGGGTTTTTTTCCCATCGTCGTGGCGCTCGAACTGGCTCACGCTTCACCTGTAGTCATCTTCGCCACTTCCTGCCTGGCCGTCTTACCCCTAGCAGGACTCATGGGAAGGGCTACTGAGCAACTGGCCGATCGTTGCGGACCCGGTGTTGGAGGATTGCTGAACGCCACGTTTGGAAATGCCGCAGAGCTGATCATCGCCATCCTGGCACTCCAACGAGGTCTGGGTGACGTCGTCAAAGCTTCGATCACGGGGTCTATTATTGGAAATATCCTGCTAGTACTGGGATTGAGCGTGCTGGCCGGCGGCGTCAAGTACAAGAGGCAGACTTTCAACCGGACGGCAGCGGGTCTTGGCTCAACTTTGTTGGCCCTCAGTGTCATCGGTCTGCTGGTTCCCGCCTTTTACCACCACGTGGCAAGAGAAGCATTTTCACAAGGGAATATTTCTCAAGCACAGGAGGTTCGCTGGGAACACGAGTTGAGCCTCGAGATCTCTGTTGTACTGTTCCTTGTCTATGCACTGAGCTTGGTGTTCTCTCTCGTGACCCATCGAGACACCCTATTAGACAAACCGGAAAATCCCGATTCCCAGCACAACCAGAAGAACTGGAGCATCGGAAAGGCGGTTGGGATCTTGTTAGGGGCGGCTGCGGGCGTGGCCCTGATGAGCGAGTTCCTGGTTGGAGCGGTGGAGGCTACAGCTAAAGCTCTAGGGTTAACGAGAGTCTTCGTGGGTGTCGTCATTGTGGCTGTCATCGGCAATGCGGCGGAACACAGTACGGCCGTGTTAATGGCGCTAAAAAACAAAATGGATCTCTGCATGAATATCGCCATTGGGTCCAGCATCCAGGTTGCTTTGTTTGTGGCACCACTGCTGGTCTTTCTGAGCTACCTCTTTGGATCTCCCATGGATTTGCGTTTCACTTTATTCGAAGTGCTTTCCGTGACTCTTTCTGCAGTGGTGATTAATCTGGTCGCTCAGGACGGTGAGTCTCATTGGATGGAAGGAGTCCTTCTTCTGGCAGTCTATTTAATCCTGGGAATCGCCTTCTATCTCCTTCCTAGCTCTTGACCTGGCCACCCCCAATCAGTAATCTTAGAGAGTAGGATGTCGAAAAGACGTTTTGGGCGGCGTGGTTACTGCTGTAAGATTCTTGATTGGCTGCTTCGAATGGCTGGGACGTTCGCGATTCTCTTGGGTGGGTCTTGCATAAGGAGACTCAAGTGACGCCATGTTTTTCCATGCGATTCATTTCTGCTACTTGCTCCACGCGCCCTCTCCCGTGGCAAAGTGTGGGCGGAGATAGGGTGAGTGAGAAAGCCATACGAGGATTCCGTGCCTTTGCTCAGAGATATTGATGGTAATAAATCTTCCGGGGGGCCTGATGCACAAGGTTCTATTTAATACGCGTTTGACACCCAATGTTTCCGCTCTCAAAGTCGTCGCTCCACGTATTGCCGCTATTCGGGAACCCGGCCAGTTTGTCATCGTTCATAAAGGACTGAATTCCGAAAGAATTCCTCTCACTATCGCTGATGCGGATCCGGTCCACGGCACGATCACCCTTGTCATTCAAGCCGTGGGTAAAAGCACACGAGAACTGGTGGCCTTGGAGGTTGGGGAGTCCATCCAGGATATTGTGGGTCCCCTGGGAAAGCCGACTGAGTTGATCGAGTCGGGACGTGCGGTCTGTGTGGGCGGAGGAGTGGGCACGGCAGTAGTTCACCCGATTGCACAGGGCCTTCATCAGCTGGGTGTTTCGGTGATCAGCATAATTGGAGGACGCAGCCGGGAGTGGGTCATTTTTGAAGAAGAATTGCACCGTCTAGGAGAGGTGATCGTTTGCACGGACGATGGTAGTTACGGCCGTCATGGGTTTGTGACTGAGGCTTTAAAAGAAGTCATGCTTGAAGGGGAGATCAATGCGGTTTATGCCGTCGGACCGGTCCCAATGATGAGAGCGGTCTCCGAGATGACCCGACCCTCGGGGATCCACACCATTGTATCCCTGAACCCTATCATGATCGATGGGACTGGCATGTGCGGCGGTTGCCGGGTCAGCGTCGGCAACGAGACCAGATTTGCTTGTGTGGATGGGCCGGAATTTGACGGACACCTGGTGGATTTCCGACAGTTGAGCGACCGTTTGAGCATTTACAGACCTTTCGAGCAGGAAGCACTTGCATATCATGATGGGGAGTGTCGGATTGGTTTACAGGAACCCGCCGGGCTGCAAGGACCGGGAGATTCATCAAGCGAAGCCTCCTCCTCTCAGAGAACTCTCCAACCCGATAGTATTGAGCCTGTGACAGCGCTTTCTTCCAGGGATGCGCAGATCCTGCAGGGTCCGATCACGCCTAAGGAGCGAATGAAGATCGACCGTCAGAAAATGCCGGAGCAGGATTCTCTTGCGAGAGCCAGCAATTTCACTGAGGTCAATTTAGGATTCACGGAACAGCTTGCGATGCTGGAAGCCCGTCGTTGCCTGCAGTGCAAATCGGCCAAGTGCATCCCGGGATGCCCAGTCTTAGTCGACATCCCCCGTTTTATTGGCTTCGTGGCTGAAGGCAACCTGGCTGCAGCAGCGGAGAGCCTCCTGGGTGACAACGCCTTGCCGGCCGTCACGGGCCGCGTCTGTCCCCAGGAAACCCAATGTGAGGCAGTGTGCGTCCGGGGCAATAAGGGAACGCCAGTTGCTGTAGGATATCTGGAGAGGTTCGTGGCCGACTGGGCCCGTCAACAAGCTGCTGGTGTGCCCAATAGGCCTACGAAATCCAATGGGAGAGAAATCGCCGTTGTTGGTTCGGGTCCAGGCGGCTTGACCGCCGCTGGCGAACTGGTCAAGTACGGGCACCAGGTGACCATTTACGAAGCGCTGCATGCCCCCGGCGGAGTACTGCTTTATGGAATTCCCGAGTTTCGATTGCCCAAAGAAATTGTCCGCCAGGAGGTAGACCGGTTAGTCCAGCAGGGTGTCAAGATCGAATGTAACGTGATTGTCGGGAAGACCTACACGCTGGAGGAGTTGCGGCAGCGTTTCGACGCCGTGTTCATTGCTAACGGAGCCGGCTTACCTGTTTTCATGAATGTGCCCGGTGAGAACTTGAAGGGTGTGTACTCGGCCAATGAGTATCTCACCCGCGTAAATCTCATGGCAGCCTATGACTTTCCCAGGCATGACACCCCCGTGTTGAAAGGCAAGAACGTGGCAGTGGTGGGTGGCGGCAACGTGGCCATGGACTCCGTCCGGACTGGCAAACGCTTAGGTGCTGACCAGTCAACCATCGTCTATCGCCGTAGCAAGAAGGAGATGCCCGCCCGCATTGAGGAAATCCACCACGCTGAAGAAGAGGGCATTCGCTTTGAGTTCCTTACTGCCCCGGTGGAGGTTTTGGGCAACCAGGACGGATGGGTAACAGGCCTCAAATGTGTTCGCATGGAGCTGGGCGAACCCGATGCTTCGGGACGACGGCGGCCAATCCCCATCCAGGGGTCTGAATTTGTCGTTCCCTGCGACATCGTCGTGGTCGCCGTGGGGACTCGGGCCAACCCACTGCTGACCTCGACCTGCCCTGATCTTAAATTGAACAAGTGGGGGAACATCGAAGCCGATGAAAACGGTATGACCAGTGTTCCCGGAGTCTTCGCCGGCGGTGACATCGTTCGTGGCGCAGCTACTGTGATCCTGGCGATGGGGGACGGAAAACGCGCCGCCCATGCCATTCAACGATATTTTGAAAGCCTGCAGTCCCCTACCCTAGAAGACGCCGGGATGGTGTCGCAATCGTGAGTCGGACTCAAATCTCCAAAGAGCATATCTGCAGGGCCGCCACGCGGTTCATTTGAAGAAACTCATGCATACATCCCAACGGTGGATTCAAGCCATTTTCACGATAATCCGGTTCATTTCCTCAGCCAAGAATTCTTGAAGTCTCTCTCTTCGAAAACTGCCCAGGGAACACAAGCCTAAGCCCGGAGCAGTCGCCATCACTTCATTACTGATATTCGCAGAATATAGTGACATTCCATTCCGCCACCCCTGCCGGGGTGGAGATTTTTGAGGGGACGAAAATCCAGAGGTGACGCGAAAAGCGCGGCACCTCCGGCTACTTTCCATTGTCCCTTCGGGACAAAGAGTTGTCACTATATTCTGCGACCCTCAATAGAAGCTTTGAGTACCGATACCAGATCATACTGATGCAAAGTCCAGCAGATCCCCTTTACCGTGACGTCCATTTTCTGGACCTTCGCTTTCAGTGCCGCTGATAATCATGTATCGACTTGAACAGATTGTACAAAGGGCACATCGGATCTCGACCTTGCGTCTTGATGACATTATGGAGAGAAATGCAGAGTCGTGTTAAATTAATAACATACGAATCAGAAACCAAGCCTGACATTTCGGGAGGATACGATGAAAGTGGGTATTCTAGGGTCTGGAGATGTAGCAAAGGCTTTGGCAAAGGGGTTTCTCAAGCATGGCCATGAGGTCATGCTGGGAACCCGCAATGCCGCCAAATTGACCGACTGGTCGAAGCAGAACCCCGCGGCTCGGATAGGCACCTTCGCGGATACTGCTCAGTTCGGTGGACTGCTGGTCCTAGCAGTCAAAGGAGAGGTTGCTGCCGACGCCCTGCGAGCCGCAGTCCCGGCGCATCTCTCAAGAAAGCCGATCATTGATGCAACCAATCCCATTTCAGACTCTCCGCCCACCCATGGTGTGCTGAAATTCTTCACGAACCACGACGAGTCACTGATGGAGCGCCTACAGCGTGAATTCCCCGAAGCGCGCTTCGTCAAGGCCTTCAACTCGGTCGGGAACGCCTGCATGATCAACCCGCAGTTCAAAGGCGGCAAGCCTAGCATGTTCATTTGTGGTAACGATGATGCCGCCAAGCAAACCGTTAGAGAAATCCTCGATCAGTTCGGATGGGAGACAGAGGATATGGGGAAGGCTGAGGCCGCGCGGGCTATCGAGCCCCTGTGCATGCTCTGGTGTATCCCGGGGTTCCTGCACAATGACTGGACGCACGCCTTCAAGATTCTTCGTTAGTTGGCGCAATGGGTGCGTCAGGGAAGTATCCGGTAATGTGACACTTCTAATTTTCGAATAACGGCGCGTGAAAGCACACGACCTTCAATATAGCCAGGCGCCCGCACCGGCGATAAAGGCCATGAAACATTGATATTGCTTAATCGGCGCAGAGCAAATCCTTTCACAGCTTCGCAGTGTTCTGTGATGGCCAGCCGCAGTTCCGTTTTCCGTCTATTCCCCCATTCAACTGACCCAGGACATGCCGCATTGGTATGTGATTGCATCTTCACCCAAAAAATGATAGTTTCACGGTGTACCTTCAATCAAAATAGAAGTCAGGGCAAATCAATGCATCGGCAACTGGAGAACACACTCTATTCTCACTCAAGGGAGTATTTCTTCACGATCAACTGCTTGACCGTGACGGTGTAGCCCAGATCTAGTTCGAGTCCGTTCCACATTGAAGTGTTGACCACGCGAACGAATCCAGCAGGGGAGGGATTGACTGCAGGAGGGTGCCGCTGAGATTGCGTTTGGCCTGAATTCAACCTCGGCAGACTGCCGAGCAATTTCCAAAGGAGAATAATATGCCACGAAAGAACCAGGGATACGGGTGGACTCCAGACCTTCCGGACCATCGGGATCATATGTACGCCGCACCGCCGATGGTCGTTGCTGCATTGCCATCCAAGGTGGATCTGCGACCAAAATGCCCGCCGGTGGTAGATCAAGGGAATTTAGGCAGCTGCACCGCCAATGCAATTGGGAATGCTCATCGATTCGAGCAGATGAAACAGGGGCAGCCGAATCCCTTTCTGCCTTCTCGTTTATTCATTTACTACAATGAAAGGGCAATGGAGGGCACTGTTAATAGTGATTCCGGGGCTATGATCCGCGATGGAATCAAGAGCATTGCAAACCTGGGAGTATGTCCGGAGAAGATGTGGCCCTATAACATTGGCAAATTCACGAAGAAACCCTCGTCGACTTGTTACAAAGACGCCATGAAGCACCAGGCAGTCTCGTACCAGCGCCTGGTTCAGAGCACATCCCAGATGAAAGGTTGCCTGGCATCCGGCTATCCCTTTGTGTTTGGAATTACTGTCTATGAGAGTTTCGAATCTCCTGCCGTGGCCAAAACCGGAGTAGTCCCAATGCCGAGTTCGGGAGAGAAGGTTCTGGGGGGTCATGCCATACTGGGGGTTGGCTACGATGACTCCAAGCAACGGTTCATCGTGATGAACTCGTGGGGGACAGGGTGGGGGGCCAAGGGTTTTTTCACAATTCCCTACGCATATCTCGCAGACTCAGATCTTGCGGCTGACTTTTGGACAGTCCGGCTCGTGGAAGTGTAGAGGACGTAGCTGACCAGGTATGAGCGGCTGCCGCGGAGGGCTGGCGCCTTCGATGCCAGAGGGCTTTGCGCGCCGGCCGCCATACATCTACCGGCGCGCTGGCTCAGTCTTGGGTTATGGAATGTGAAGGCTGATGCTCCAATTTGCCAGTCACAGAGTTTTCTTGAAAATGCGTTTTTTTGGAGGCCCGAACTCCGTGAGGCCGACGGTTCTTGCCCGCTTTTCCGGCTTCGTAGAACTCGGCCCTCTAGCATTTTCATCGACCGTGGTGAGGTCGACAGGTCATGCGGTCCTCTCATGGAACAGGCCTGAAGCGCCAAAGGAGAACTCAACCAAGGGGCCTGAGACCTCCTTTCGACAAATGCTAGACCATCCCGCCAAGGGGTGATTTGATGAAATGGTTTCCCCTATGGGCCGGTGGACAGTATACGACAGGTTATCAGAAGACGCTGCAGTCAGTTTCCATTTCCCGTGATACCCCGCCAGATTTTTCGTTGCAAGCAGAATGTGATAAGAAGTCTCTTTTTCCCACGTCCTTTAAATAAAGATCGGTGGAGAGTCCCTGTCGGGTTGAATAGAAAAACTCATCTGAGAAGAAAAATCCTTTGGGAAATGTTTCCTCCTGGAGCCGGCTTTGAAAGCATTGAGTGAAAGGTCTGGCATCCGTGTCGCGATTTTAGGCATTCTAGTCAACGGAATCTTGGCGACCATCAAGCTACTAGGTGGGATTGTGGGAAATTCCTATGCGCTGATTGCGGATGCCGTAGAGTCTATGACTGACATTTTCAGTTCCTTCGTGGTGTGGCGAGGTTTGTCGGTAGCGGTCCAGCCTCCGGACAGAGATCATCCCTACGGGCATGGGAAGGCAGAACCGCTGGCCGCCTCCTTT